>NZ_MJUW02000046.1 GCF_001753675.2 Candidatus Brocadia sapporoensis
GCCTCATCGCAACCTTTTTCCCCTAAATTTCACCCACTCGTTTCCACGATGACCCTATAAAAAATAGTAGTACCCGTTAATGTTTCTATTATGAAAATGTTCTCTTGACCAGAAATAAAGAGACAGGAATTCCCAAATAAATTTATCAATCGTCCTAAAGAGAGCCGCCCACTATCGTAACCTATCGAAGGTAGAAAAGGAGGGACGGTTATATACCCCTTACTTTTAGACACTTCCATCGGTTTCTGTTTGACAACAAATGTGGTATAAGATACCATGCTGATGTTTATAGAATAAAGACAAAAAATGAATGCCATGCGTTATAATTAATCAAAAATCATGGGCTAAACAACCAGTTTGCGCGTGGTTTGGCTCAGGAATTTTAATACTAATCTGTCACTATGAATATAAAAAAACGCCCAAATCATAAGGTATACATTCAGGCGCTACGCCGTATGTCACCCGAGCAGAGGCTGCTGAAGGCCTTCGAATTGTCACAGTTTTCCCGTGATCTCTTTCTCCACGGATTACGCAAGAGGTTTCCTGATTTATCAGAAGCTGAAATCAAAAAATTATACCTGGAACGCCTGAATAAATGTCACAACAGGAATTACTAAGAAAAGTCATTCAGACACTTGACGACGCAGGAATTCATTATATGATAACCGGCTCTGTCGCTTCAAGTTTGCAGGGTGAACCGCGATCTACTCATGACATAGACCTTGTGGTTGCTATAGAAAGGACGGACGCGAAGAAGATGATCAAGGCATTCCCATTGCCCGATTTTTATCTGGACGAGGAAAGTGTCATAGATGCAATCAACAGACAGGGCATGTTCAATCTCATTGATGTAAACTCGGGGGATAAAGTCGATTTCTGGACATTAACAAATGAACCTTTCGATCAATCACGGTTTGCAAGAAGGTATGCCGAGGAATTGGGTGGAATGCGACTCACTGTTTCCCGCCCTGAGGATACCATACTGGCAAAACTGAGATGGGCAAAGTTGTCCGGCGGGAGCGAGAAACAATTCATAGACGCCTTACGGGTCTATGAGGTACAACTTAAAGAGCTTGATATGGATTATCTCCATAGTTGGGCAAAAAAAATCGGTGTGACATCAATATTACAAAGACTGCAGGAAGAAGCGGAGGTTCTATAGTGTTCTTTCCATAGATGAACGGGAAAGATTGTCCTTATGCCTAATGAAATCATTCGTTGAAAAATGTACAACTAAGTCAAAAACGATGAAAGAGAATCCGTGAAAGTACTTGGAATAGAAACATCCGGGGATATAGGCGGTGTAGTCCTTAGCAAAGACTATAAGATTGTCCTTTCTAAAGAATTCGGGTGTATGCAACATAGTAAAGAACTGGTTCCTGCCATCAAGAGCGCCTTTCATGAAACTGGCTGGTCACCAAATGATATCGATCTTATTGCTGTAGATGTGGGACCGGGCTCGTATACCGGGCTACGCGTGGGCGTGACCTGCGCAAAGACGCTGGCCTATGCATTACAAAAACCGGTCATTGATGTACCCATATTCGATATCATCGCAGAGAATTATCAAAGGAATTTATGCAAAACAGCTTCAGGAAATCCCCCTTCATCAGCAGAAAGTACGGGAGAGGAGAAGATGTTTTTTGATGCTGCTCATAGAGGACAATTTTCACTCTGCCCCGTTCTCGATGCAAGGCGAAATCATGTTTACGCATGTATCTATACCTTTTCGCCGCTGAGTTCTGAACAGGGATTGGCGGATGTTCAGTGGAAAAGAGAGACAGAGTTTATGGTAATCCAACCAGAGGGCCTTGTCCCATTACTTCCACGGCCCATAATTATTTTTGGAAACGGGGTCTCACCTTATAGGGAGGTATTTCAAGCCGAAGACATCTTTATTGATAATGAGGAATGGGCAACACCGAAGGTTGAGCTTGTGGCCATCTTGGGGGAAAAAATGTATGAATCAGGACATCGCTGTGAGAGAGATAAATTATTGCCGCTTTATCTACGGCAGGCCGAGGCCATTGAAAAGCAAAAAGGCAAGAAATAGGTATTACCTTTTACCATCAATTGATCCGCCAAAACACAAATGGGAATACCGAAACAGAAATTGTTAATCCCCGATTTAACGATCCCTGACCCTGCGCAAGGAAAGCGATGGTAAATCCGCAGGAATCGTTTCCTCTATGCGGCGCACACCCTCTTTACCCTTCAATAAGATTCCGTGAACGACAGAGTGAATAAGGCGCTTCGATGTATCGTGAGTCATCAGTATCTTACCGATAAAATAGACCTTGAACAGAATGATCATGGTGAGAGGAAATGCAAAGAGTATTGCTTTCGCCTTTGACATCTCTATAACAAGATGCGGTGTCGCAGAACCCAGCAAAAAAGCCATTGTCGAGAACGTGGCGAGGAGGATGAGTCCTATCTTTACTGACATGAATATCACAGCGCATTTCAGAAAAAGAGATTTATGTGACGTTGTAAAATTACCAACAGATGCCAGCAACAGCCTTGCTTCCTTCTGCAATTTGATGAACCAACGTGTATCCTGAACACCTATCGTACGCAACATATCACATTCCTTTCATAAAAAAAATACTTCTCACGGTTCTATGACAGAACCGTGCCTGCAAACCGATGTTTATATTGCTTGTTGTAATATTCCATGAACTCGCCGTTTTTTATCCGTTTCCACCACGACTGGTTATTTTCATACCATTGTATCGTATCTTTCAGGCCATTTTCAAATTTTATCTCTGCTTTCCACCCCAAAGATTTTAGCTTACTACAATCCAGGGCGTAACGCCTGTCGTGCCCTTCCCTGTCTTTCACGTGCTCCAGCAGTGAGTGAGGTTTCTTGAGTTCATCTAAAATGAGATGAGCCGTATCGATATTATATCGTTCATTTCCTCCCCCGATATTATATACCTCGCCATCTTTCCCGTGATTCATAAGAAAATCAATACCTGCACAATGGTCTTCAACATGAATCCAATCCCTTACCTGCCTTCCGTCACCATAAAGGGGAAGCGCTTTATCCTCTAAGGCATTGGTGATAAATAGGGGAATAAATTTTTCCGGATGTTGGTTGGGTCCGTAGTTGTTGGACGCCCTGGTAATAATGATCGGCAACTTATAGGTCACCCAGTAAGCATAAGCAAGCCGGTCTCCCCCTGCTTTACTTGCAGCATACGGATTGCTGGGATTTAAGGCGTCCGTCTCCCTGAATGCGCCGTGATGAGCCGTTCCATAAACCTCGTCGGTGGATATCTGAATAAACTTTTTTAAATGAAAACGTCTCGATGCCTCAAGCAGGACAAAGACACCCTTCATATCCGTATCAATGAAGTTGTCTGCACTGCTAATACTTCGATCAACGTGCGATTCTGCGGCGAAGTTGACAAGATTGTCAATATCTTCCTCTGAGAAGATATGTTCCACCAACTCCTGATTACAAATGTCACCTTTGTAAAATTTAAACTGCTGAGACATCTTTGAATCATCAAGTATATCTTTCAGATTTTCTAGATTTCCCGCATAGGTCAATTTATCCAGCACCACCACCCGTCTGCCCAGATGAATCATTCGACGGACGTAGTGACTTCCGATAAACCCCGCACCACCAGTGATAAGGATTGCCATAGGCACCTCAAGCCCTTCTGCCACAAGGATGAAAAAATGTAAAACTGTGTTCAAACATAATTAATATTATCTTGTAGGAGCAGGTTCAAGTCTGCCCCTACATTGTTACAATAAATCATTATTAAAATATTTCTTTGCCTTCGATTCGCAAATCCTGAATCAAAGAAGAACGGATAGTATCTTTTAAACAATACCGCTTAGCATCATATTTTTTACCTTTCAGTCGAAACATGCCAACCGTTTCATGCTCAGAATCAACAACCCAATATTCATTCTCACTATGTTTCACGTACAATTTCTTTTGATTTCTATATCCCGCTTAAATGTGGAAGGCAAAATACCTCTGCAAGCAAATCGGGTGCACCTTTGATATTATCTTTGATAATTTTTATTATTTTCATTGGGACTCAGCGTTATCCGGTTAAGTAATTGCGTCTGAATACAATATTTGTTCTTTGAAAACATAATAGCCTATTCGAGAAGCAGGAGTTGTTAGAACCTTATCGAGATTGCAGGCTTCTTTTTGTATTTTGATACGTAACTCTCTGACCCTTTTTTTACACACCTTCTCTTTACGATGATTGTAACAATAGATTGCAAGAAGCAGATACGTTATAAGACCACCGAGTATTTACGCCATGAATCCGTGTTCTCTTCTTGCGGTAAGGTAGTAGACTTTGAGATGGCGTTTCCACCAGCCGAAGAATATTTCGATGTTCCATCGGAGCTTATTGATGGTTGCGATTTCTTCCGCAGAGACGTCAAACCGAATCGTGACAACCCAGTATATTTTATTATCAATGCAGTAGTCGATAACCCGCAATTCCTTTTCCGGCTGATAAAGGGGCGTTCGTCAGCCTTGCTACTATCAGCAAAAAATATTTTTGAGGGTATAGATTGATTCATATCAAAGCCAATAGATACTTTAGCCTTATTGTAATCCTTGCGTTTGTCGTCCCAGTGCATGGAAAGAACCGCATCAATGGGCGAACCGTCATTAGCAACGAGACATCCAATCTCTGCATGTTCCCCTTAGGCTGGATTTTAGTTACGTTAGCCTGGAATTGCTAGAATACATAGAGTAATTGTTCAAGACCGTAGAAATTCATCACCTCGCCGAAGCTGCTCTTTTTTATTCTTCCCCAAGTGGCGCTATCACGTTATGAGCAAAGTCGTCTTCTTCGAGAACTTGCAGGAGATGCCGCCATGAGGTACATTATTCAAGGTGAAAGAAAACTAATGCCTTGAGTTGATGTTCAAAACTCATTTGCAAAGGCCTATTTCTTCGTGCCTCAAGCGGAGGCATACTGAAAATAATTTCCGATTTGAATTTTTTTGAATTGTTGATTTATAAAAAGGAATGAAATTAGGAATTTCTATTTGCAATGAACAACATTAAAAAGTTGATATTTATAATGCAAAATGTCATTCCTATCCCTGCTTTCTCATAGGATAAATTCCAGTAGAAATCTAAAAATGGTAGAGATGCATTGCAATACATCTCTACACGGGATTCCTCTCCGGCAATTTTTTAACAGTACGGTGTCAATTCATGAATTGACGCTATGTTAGTTTTTTTAAAATTCCCCGATGTCAAGTTATGCCTTTGATTATAGGGTAGCATGGACAAACTTGTTTGTCCATGGTGTTTGAATATACACACGGATTTGGGATATATCACACGGACAAACAAAGTTTGTCCGTGCCACCCTATAACCCAATTAAATAAAATGAAAATTTCTCAGCATTGTCCGGTTAGGGAATTGCGAAAGAGCGTCCCTGTTGTTCTTTGAG
>NZ_MJUW02000082.1 GCF_001753675.2 Candidatus Brocadia sapporoensis
TGGGCGATTCATGCCTAAAAATAACCTTTTTTCAGCTCGAATTGCGAAAGTCGGGTTAGATCATCAGGATATCTTTGGTCATTATAAAATAGAGGTGGAGAGCGAACCGCGCAACTATGATGTTCTTGTAAAGGAAGTTCAGCGGGAAAGGGGTGAAAAAATAAAGGAAGAAATGAAACTGGAATGGAATGACAGCTTTCAGCATCCCGAAAAAATCTCAATCGTTGATGCATCGGAGTTAATAAAAAACAAACCCTATGGGAAAGGTGGCAATGCCCATAGCGATATTTACACCCCTGGCATTGCAAATTTTATGTGGAATTGCATCCACAACATCGAAAATGTTCGAGACTAATTCTCCTGTTGTCTTTCAGATAAATGAAGACATCCAGAAACCATAAAAAATGAATTAAAAGCCAGATGAAGCTTTAGTTAGCGCTAAAACGAAAGGCTGTGGCAAATCCGCTTCGCCCATCGTAATTCCATTCCTGGTTGCCCTCCTGGAATCGATGGGTAGCAGCCTTTCCCATATCCAGGACTTTGTCAAATTCCTTTGCCCAAACCGAAAAATTCTTGTTCACAATTTGGGTTGGTTTATCGGGATCACCCGTTCCATGCAGCAACTCGATGTCTAATATTAGGTTGTTGGCCGCACTCGCCTTCTTGTGCCATGGGGACGATTCCGTTTGGACGGGTACGTATTTTACCGTAATCCTGTCATGAGGAACTTTTGCAAAGCTGAATACGTGATTCTGAAAGATGTCCAATAATGCGTTTTTCTGAACGGCGGCGGCCTTTTCATCGATATAAAAGACAATCCAATTTTTGTCGGGTCTTGCTGTTAAATCTGTTATGCCAATAACGGTTTGTCCGTCCAAGGTATGTTGCCCGTAAACTCCCTTTTTAATATGAAAGACACCGCTAATCTTACACGTTTTATTATGGGTTGGTTCGCTCCCAAAGAGGCATGGACAGCCAGGATTGCAAGTGCATCCCTCAAAATACTCACCTTCAATTGACCATGCAGGGTCAGCGAAAACAGCGCGGGCAAAACCACACAACCAGATGGAAACCATAAATCCTGCGAACAAATATCTCATCCTCCACATCGTATACCTCCTCCTTCTTCTGATAAAATAAGACATCAAACCGATCATGGATATACAGGCCGATCGTTTTCCTTATCCTTCGGTAGTCGTTAGACTTCGTAACACCATTAGCATAATCGGACAAGTATTTTTTGTCAAGAATTATAGATTATAGGGGTTGGATTAAACCGGGCAATTTGGCGGATAAAAAGCCTTGCTAATAAAGAGGATATAAGTTATAAATTGGCCAACATAAACAAATCATTTTTTATTTTATAGTATATGCTGCTTCAGGTCTGCAATTCTATAATATTCATAGCCCGGCTACAAAACGTAAACCTGATGGAGAATAAATATTGGAGATAACGTCTTAAGCACCGGAGCGGCAAGGAGAGAGGAGCAAATTAATAACGAAAGAATTTCAAAAATCTTACAAGTTTTGTTGAAAACACGCCTCAATTAGTATATATTACTGCATGTAAGATAACCTCTCCCGTTTCAATAATCTGGAATTATTGTAAAACATCTATCAGGAAAATGTTGAATGGAACCGATTAGACGTTTAAAAATCGATTTCGAAAAAGAAATCATTTCCCCTATTCAACTTTACTTGATGAGCATCCTGAACACCAGTGATATTGTATATGATGTGGATGGAGAAGTAGTCGGTGAAGTTAATGCCTCTTCGTATTGTAAAACACTTCGTTTTATCAGCGAACGAAAAGATTTATGCCTGTCTTACAATCGTGAACTGGCAAAAAGCGCCATCCAATATAAAAAACCCTTTGAGGATATGTGCCCGGGTGGTTTAACGACGCTTTCAATGCCGCTTTGTCTGGACGAAAAAACCGTTATTGGCGCACATTGTGTGACAATTTCCAACCCATTCCGTTCAAAATTCAGTGTATATGATGTTGCAGCACAATTCAATATTGATGCCCGTATTTTATGGGATGCCGTGAAAAAAACCCCTCCTATACCAAAACCCATTCTGAAAATTGCCCGCGAGCAGGCAATTTTGACAACTGAGCTGATGTCGAAGATGATGAGCCGTATGTATATCTTAAAGCAGAGCGAAGCAGCAATGGCAAAAAAATACCATGAGGCTGAAGAGATTTTCAAACGTCACAAAAACGAATAAGTCTTCAGTGATATTAAATTTATAGCTTGAAATTTTTATGAGAAATGCTAAACTTTTCATCGGTCTGCTTCTCCGTGTTTGTGCCGATGGGAGTCTTTTTCATATTAATCATAAAATCTCTTATGTTTGCGCCGTTTACAAGACCTACCTTTAGACAGGAGGATGTACGGGATGAGAAGTATTGCTTTGCTTAATCAGAAGGGGGGCGTAGGAAAAACCACCACAACCGCAAATCTGGGGGCATGTCTCGCGATGCTGGGAAAAAAGGTATTGACTATTGATATGGACCCGCAAGCCAATCTCAGTGTACACCTCGGAGTGGAAATTCATAGTTTAAAATACTCCGTATATAATCTCATTATGGGGGAGTGCAAGCCTGAGGAGGTAATCTTGCATACTTCGGTGCTGGGTCTGGATATTATTCCAGCCAATATTGAGCTATCAGGGGCAGAGATTGAGTTGGTTGGTGTTGTAGGAAGAGAGACGGTACTCAAGGAGTATTTGGGAAATGTCCTCGATCAATATGATTATGTTCTTGTTGATTGTCCTCCATCCCTTGGTTTGTTAACGCTGAATGTCCTGACCTTTGTGCAGGAACTTTTTATTCCTTTGCAGACAGAATTCTTTGCATTGCAGGGTGTCAGTAAATTATTGGATACGTATGAGGTTGTTCGCAAGCGGCTCAATAATAATCTGGAGATTACCGGTATTATTTTCTGCATGTATAGCAGCCGTGCCCGGCTTTGTAACGAAGTAATTGAAAAAGTAAAAGAGTATCCGCCGCTTGGAGACAAAGCATTCAATACGATTATCAGAAAAAATGTAAAACTCTCAGAATCGCCAAGCCATGGTAAGCCAATTGTCACCTATGCACCGAGCTCCCATGGCGCTGAGGACTATTTTGCCCTTGCTAAGGAAGTGCTACAACAAGAAAAACGGCAAAAGGTAGTTTGATGTGGGCAGTGGTTGCACATGACAAGTTATCGGTAAGGCATTTAGCTTTATGCTAATTTTCGTTTTATAAATATTTTAAAGACGGAAAAATTTCTCGTTTATGCCGGCCTCTCTAACCGGCATGGTATTGGTGGGAGGAAATATGGGAAAGGATAGTGTGCTCGGCTTTGATCCATTGAATTGGATGAAGGTGTCAAAGGAGGGTGAAAAATCGGTTCCTGCGGGGGAAGTTCATGCAGCGGATCAGAATGATACAAGGGTTGTTCAAGTGTCCGGTTCCCGCGTAACAGCGAAACAACAAATACCCTCTCCGGTAATTGGTAACAAGGCGCCACATATTCCGAAACAATTGAAGCTTCCTGATGCGATTGATAACAGAGCCGACGGAGTTTCCGTGCAAAAACAAAAGGTTGTGATTGGACGGCGGCATGAAAATCCGTCTGCTGAAAAAACAAAGTCAATGCCACAAAACACTGAGGGAATATTTCAAGAGCCCGTGCATTATGTCGAACCGGCAATGCCGGCGTCCAGACGTATACACCCGATTCAGAGAAATGAGTGGAAAATAAATCGGCTGCCTTTCACTTTGTCTTCGGAGCAGATTTCTACCTATATCATCATTGCTTATACAGCGCTTTTACTTGTTTTGGGATATTTTGTATACAACGACCTATCGAAACGGACGAGCAGAATTGAGGCGAGGCTTTTTGTTATAGAAAAGGCTCTGCGTTTGAAGTAGCATTAAGATTTAATCGTGGCATGTTCACCACGGAATATCTTTACCTTGCCGTTATCCAGCTTTAACATCAAACCGCCGTTATTTGAGATATCAATAACCCTGCCCGTGTATTCAGCGTCACAGTCCTTGATGGTTAGCGTTTCGCCAACGGTAATGCAAAGATTCTTCCATCGTTCGGTAATGTATCCAAAGTGCTCGTCTTTCAGTATGGAAAACCATTTGTCAATATCCTGAAGCAGGGCCTTCGCAAGGAAAACACGATCAACAGCCCCGAGTTTTTCTATAGCCAGCGAGGTTGCTGGCAGATGGGTATGTTCTGGAAGTTCTCCTTCAGAAGTATTAACGTTAAGTCCAATCCCAACCAAAAACACCGACTGGTTTTTTACTCTCTTTTCCCATTCAATTAACACACCGCCAACCTTTTTCCCGCCAATCAGGATGTCGTTTGGCCATTTAATTTCAGCAGGAAGTTGCAATGTTTCACGTATTGTTTCTGTGATTGAAACAGCGATCGTGCCAACGAATAAGCAGAGATGGTCGAGTGGTATGTTGTGCCGTAACAAGAGAGTGAAAAGCAAACCCTTATATCTGGGGCAGAACCATGAATTGCCAGAACGTCCTTTTCCCTGAGTTTGCTCCTCTGCAAAAATCACGGTACCATTTTTAAATTCCGTACGCGCAATTCTCTTGGCAATATTCATAGTCGACGTTGTTTGTTCGTAAGTTATTATGGAACTTCCTACAATTCTGGTTTTTAATCCTTTCGTGATTTCTTCCGGATTTAGACGTTCCGGCGCTTCTGGCAATAGGGTTCTGTTTTGTGACTGATTGTTATTTGTGCCGTTGCCCATTTTAAGGAATTCTGGTTTGTTTCCAGTCACTTCTTTGTGAAAAGTTCTTTTGCCTGTGTTCTTGTTTGAATTTATGACGAGGTTGTTGTGGTTTGTTTGTAACATGGACAACTGTTTCCTGAGAGGATAAGTTTTTTGGTGAAAATAGTTTCGGGTGCACAATACTATGTCACAAATCAATAAAAAGTCAAGAATGAAAAAGAAAAATCGATTTTTTTATTGTATGGGATAAGAAATATCAGAATCCTGCCATACTGACAGATGTTGTTTTGTGCTCAAAATTTTCTGCTGTCACAATGGCATACCCATTGTGAAGAATGAGTCTTTTGTTTTAATTGTATTCATTGTAACATCCTTGATAATGGATAGTTAATGTTGTTTAATTTTTGTGTACATATAAAGGCATTGTATTTGCTCACTATCGCCAATCGATGATTTTTAAGTTTGAATTTTATTGTGTTCTGATAAAAACCTAAGGTATTGAAAGGAGGTATCAATGGCAAAGCAGCTATCTTTTGATGAAGATGCAAGGGCGGCTATTGCGCGAGGTGTTTCGAAACTTGCCAAGGCGGTTAAGGTTACTCTGGGACCCAGGGGGAGAAATGCTGTATTAGATAAGGGATACGGAAGTCCCACCGTAACTAAGGATGGGGTATCGGTTGCTGAGGAGATTGAATTAAAAGATCCTTATGAAAATTTAGGGGCAAGGCTGGTGCGGGAAGCCGCATCAAAAACCAGCGATGTTGCTGGTGATGGGACTACTACAGCAACGGTTCTTACTGAAGCAATATTCCTGGAGGGGCTCAGATATGTGACAGCGGGGGCAGATCCTATGTCGCTCAATAGGGGGATGCGGAAAGCGCTGGACAAAGTTGTAGAAAAACTTAAAGAGATGAGCAAGAAGATCAAAAATCAGACAGAAATTGCGAGCATTGGTGCAATTGCGGCAAATAATGATCCGGAGATTGGTAAAATGATTGCCGATGCAATGAATAAGGTGGGGAAGGATGGCGTCATTACAGTCGAGGAAGGAAAGGGTCTTGAGACCAACGTGGATGTTGTGGAGGGTATGCAATTTGATCGTGGTTATCTCTCCCCTCATTTTGTTACGAATCCTGATGCCATGGAGGTTGAGTTCAAAGATCCTTACATACTGATCTTTGAGGAGAAGATATCTGCTATTAAGGGCTTGGTCCCGCTTCTCGAAAAGATAGCAAAGACAGGGAAGCCTCTTTTTATTATTGCAGAAGATGTCGAAGGTGAAGCATTGGCAACGCTTGTTGTCAATAAACTTCGTGGTACGCTGAGTTGTGCTGCGGTAAAAGCTCCCGGATACGGCGATCGCAGAAAAGCGATGCTTGATGATATTGCTATTCTTACGGACGGTAAGGCAATATTTAAAGATCTTGGCATTCAATTGGAAGGTATCGACCTCCGCGATCTGGGGCGGGCAAAAAAGGTTACTATTGATGCCGACAATACAACGATTATTCAGGGCGCAGGAAGTACCGATACAATCTCAGGGCGTATCAAGCAAATCCGTAACGAAATTGACATGACAACATCTGATTATGACAAAGAGAAGTTGCAGGAGCGCCTTGCAAAACTTGCCGGAGGGGTTGCGCAAATATTTGTTGGTGCAGCAACAGAGAGTGAGATGAAAGAGAAAAAGGCCAGGGTGGAAGATGCACTACACGCCACAAGAGCCGCTGTTGAAGAAGGGATCCTTCCCGGTGGCGGTGTTGCGTTGTTACGAGCTGCAGATGTTCTGAATGACCTGAAGTTGAAGGGCGATGAGGCTATGGGTGTCGATATTGTAAAGAACGCCCTTTTGGCTCCTGCGAAACAGATATTTAAGAATGCAGGTATGGAGGGATCTGTGGTCATTCGAAAGATATTGGAATCCAAAGACAAAGCATTTGGTTATGACGCAGAGAAAGAAACTTATTGTAACCTTATTGATGCTGGTGTTGTTGATCCGACAAAGGTAACAAGAAGTGCATTGCAGAACGCTGTGAGTATTGCTGGCATTCTGCTTACAACAGAATGTATCATTACCGATATTCCTAAAAAAGAAGAGGAAAAGATGCCGGGTGGTATGGGGGCAGGAATGAGAGGTATGGGTGGCATGGGAGGAATGGGAGGCATGGGTGGTATGGGTGGCATGGGAATGTAATCTCTAACGTAAATTAAATTTGTATAAGATTTACATGTTTTTACTATTTTGATTCTTATTTCGTGAGGAGGTAAAGAAAAAAATGATCAGACCATTAGATGACAGGGTAGTTATTGAACCCATGGAAGCCGAAGAAAAAACAGCAGGCGGAATTGTGTTACCAGATACAGCCAAAGAAAAGCCCATGAAGGGGAAGATTGTTGCTGTTGGCGATGGGAAGATGTTGGAAAATGGGAAAAGGGCAGAACTTTTAGTGAAAAAGGGAGACAAAGTCCTTTACGGAAAATACGCCGGAACCGAAGTTGCTATGGACGGTAAGGAATATCTGGTTATGAGAGAAAGTGATATTTTGGCGAAGATCGAGTAGTGCCGGTAGCGCTTTGAAGTTTGTAAGAATTAAATTTTTTTGGAGGTTATAAAATGGCGGCAAAGCAATTACTGTATGATGAAAATGCCAGAAAGTTGCTCCAAAAAGGGATTAAGCAGCTAGCAGACACCGTCCGCGTAACGATGGGCCCTACAGGAAGAAATGTGATTCTTGAAAAAGGGTTTGGTGCGCCTTCGGTCACAAAGGATGGCGTAACCGTGGCAAAGGAAGTTGAGCTGAAAAATCCCTTTGAAAATATGGGGGCAAAAATGGTTTGCGAGGTCGCATCAAAAACCAGCGACGTTGCAGGAGATGGTACAACAACAGCTACAATTTTTGCGGAGGCCATCTTCAACGAAGGGTTGAAAAATGTGGCGGCAGGAGCAAATCCGATGGCAATCAAAAGGGGTATTGACAAGGCGGTGGAAGTTGTCGTTGGGGAACTTAAGAAGTTGAGTAAACCTGTGAAAGGACGCGCTGAAATTGCCCAGGTAGGAACCGTCTCTGCAAATAATGACGCATCAATTGGCAATCTGTTGGCGGATGCTATGGATAAGGTCGGCAAGGACGGGGTAATTACCGTAGAAGAAGCCAAAGGAATCGAAACTACATTAACCGTTGTTGAAGGTATGCAATTTGACAAAGGGTATCTTTCTCCATACTTTATTACCGATGCGCAGAATATGGAAGTTGTTCTGGAGGATGCTTATATACTCCTTCATGAGAAAAAGGTGTCCAGTATGAAGGATATTCTTCCCTTATTGGAGAAGATCGCGACGAGTGGAAAACCATTATTGATTATTTCCGAGGACGTAGAGGGCGAGGCGCTGGCTACCCTGGTGGTTAACAAGCTTCGTGGTGTGTTAAGTTGTGCGGCGGTAAAAGCCCCTGGTTTTGGAGATCGTAGGAAGGCAATGCTTGAGGATATCGCCATATTAACCAAGGGACGTGCTATTACAGAAGATTTGGGCATAAAGCTGGAAAGCATCGGTATCGAAGACCTTGGTCGTGCAAAGAGGATTACGATTGACAAGGACAATACGACAATTATTCAGGGTTCCGGAAAGAAAGCAGATATTCAGGCAAGAATCGCTCAAATAAAAAACCAGATTGAGCAGACGACCTCTAATTATGATAAAGAAAAGTTAAGCGAACGGCTTGCAAAATTAGCGGGTGGTGTCGCGGTCATTCATGTGGGAGCTGCTACGGAAACAGAGATGAATGAGAGGAAGGCGCGTGTGGAAGATGCATTGCATGCGACCCGGGCAGCCGTAGAAGAAGGGATTGTTCCAGGCGGTGGTGTAGCCTTTATTCGGGTAATACCTGCTCTCGATGAAGCGCGGAAGAAATTCAAAGGAGATGAGAAGGTCGGTGTGGACATCGTTGTAAAGATTCTTGAGTCGCCTTTGCGTCAAATTGCATCAAACACAGGGGTTGATGGCTCAGTGGTTGTGGAAGAGGTAAAAGAGCTGGCAACCAATATGGGCTATGATGCCAATACGGGAAAGTATGTAGACATGATCAACGCAGGTATTGTAGATCCGGTGAAGGTGTCTCGGGTTGCTTTACAAAATGCAGCAAGCGTTGCCGGACTTTTGTTGACTACAGAAACCATTATTACCGAATTAAAGGAAGACGAAGAAGAAAAGGAGATTGAGGGTAGCATCCATTAAGCCGGTTATTTGTAGACAATTAAGACATTGAGGGAAGTAAAAAGGCTGCGTTACGTAGCCTTTTTACTTTTATGCGTTATAGATGCATTTGACAAATGCTGGGAGAAAAGCGTTCTGAATCAGTTTTTGACAAGAGTCGTAAAACATCTTGATTTTATGCAGTTGTATGTACTATAATCTTGCAGTACTATTCACGTTTCATGTCTTATGGCATATCTTTATATAAAAATACCTTACTTAATACAGCATGGAAGAAGATTTTTATAAAATTCTGGGTGTTGACAAAAACGCAAGCGGGGAAGAGATAAAAAAGGCGTATCGGAAGATTGCCTTAAAGTATCATCCCGATCGAAATCCTGGAAACAAAGAAGCTGAACAGATATTTAAAAAGGCTGCGGAGGCTTATGGTGTACTGGGTGACACCGAGAAGAGAACGAAGTATGATCAATTTGGAATGGATGGCCTGAGAAGTACGGGGACTCCTGGTTACAGCACCTTTGAAGATATTTTTGATGCTTTTGGAGATATTTTTGGCGGCGGGAGTATTTTTGAGGATTTCTTTGGAGGGGGACGCGCTCGTGGAAAGGCTGCGCGGAAAGGGGCAAGTCTGAAATGTGATATTGAAATTGATTTTAAAGACGTTGCTACCGGAGTCGAAAAAAAGATTGAACTAACGAAAAGAGAAATCTGTGATACTTGTCGTGGGACCGGTGCCCGCGAAGGTAGCCAGCCCGTTGCCTGTTCGTACTGCAGAGGAAAAGGAGAGGTACAACAATCGCAGGGGTTTTTTACACTGCGAACTACGTGTCCGAAATGTCACGGAGCCGGTAAAATAGTAGAATCTCCCTGTACAAAATGCGGTGGTTCTGGACGATATCCAAAAAAATCGGTTATCTCTATTCAGGTTCCGCCCGGAGTCGAGGATAGTACCCGTCTGAGGCTGACTGGACAAGGGGAGCCAGGTGAAAGCGGAGCCCCGTCAGGAGATTTGTATTGTGATATTCATGTTAAACCCCATCCGATTTTTAAGCGACAGGGAAACGATGTCCTTTGTGAAGTGCCAGTCCCTTTTGCACAGGCGGCACTGGGTTGCACGATTGATGTCCCTACGCTTACCGGCAATATTATTCAGGTTAAGATACCGAGGGGAACTCAAAATAATGAGGTCATTCCCATTCGGGGAGAAGGATTTCCCAATTTGCATGGATATGGCAAGGGGAATTTGTTGGTGCAGGTAATTGTAGAAGTGCCTACGAAGATGACGCCACGGCAAGAGGAATTATTGCGTGAATTTGCAGAACTGGAGAAAAAGAATATTTCTCCCAGACAGAAAAAATTCTTCGAGAAGATGAAAGGTCTCTTTTGAAGAATTTTGCAGATGAAGATGCTGAAAAAAACAAAAGAGGATAAGCGGTTTGCATCGGTAGTGCACAGCCCGTTTTAGATAATCTGATAGTTGATGAGGAAAAGATATGCCGACATATGACTATAAATGTAGTGCTTGTAATCATTCATTTGAGTTGTTTCAACACATTAATGAAAATCCCGCAAAAAAATGTCCTGCCTGTGGGAAATTGAAAGCAGTGAGGGTGATCGGGGCAGGAGGAGCGGTTATCTTTAAAGGTTCTGGTTTCTATCAGACGGATTACCGAAGTGAGGAATATAAGTCAAAAGCCAAAAAAGAAACCGAACCGGCAAAATCTGAAAAAACGGAAACCAAAGCGACAGAAAAGAAATGACAAACCGGAAATACGATATGAGAAGAATGAATTGTCCTCATTGTAAAAAAGAGTTTCTCTACCGGAGGGTGCAGGATATGCCGACGTTTCCTTTTTGTAGTGATCGGTGTAAGCTAATTGATCTTGGTTCGTGGCTTGATGAAGAGTATCGCATTGAGGAATCGGTAGGCGCAGAAATAATGCGACAATTAGAAAAAAAGGAGCGAAAGAAAAATGAGTAAGGTAAAAACGGTAATGTATACTTGGTGTGATATCTTTCGGGCCTTTAAAATGGCTTTTGATCCTAAGAAAATGGTCCTTGGGTACGCCGGCCTTTTGGCAAGTCTGGCATGGTGTAGCCTGGTGGCTGCATTTTTTTCTGCTCTCAAATTAATTGATACTACCCCCGCCTTCTTTACGAAACTTGTCCTCTTCTCCGTTAAAGAGAGTGTCCAGGTAATCGTAAAAAGCGTATTCTCATCGCTTATACCATTGGATTTTGGGAAACTTTTCGTCTTCGGCGTGCTCGTTTTTGGCCTTCTGATGATTTGGTCATTAGTGGGTGGAGCCATTACACGGCTTGCCGCACTGGATTATGCCAAAGATGAAAGTGGCCAGTTGTCTGATGCCCTGAAATTTGCCAGGAAAAAGATATGGTCTTATTTTTGGTCGCCTTTGGTGCCGGTGATTGGTGTCTTCTTCTTTGCTTTATGTAATGTGATCGTCGGCCTCATTGGGCGGATACCGGTCGTTGGTGAAGTTTTTATCGCAATAGGTTTTCCGTTTGCCCTGATCTCTGGATTTTTCATAGTCTTTATTGGTGCGATCGGTGCATTAGGGTTATGCTTTATGTTTCCCACGATTAGTGCCGAAGGATCAGACGCTTTCGATGCAATGAGCCGTGCATATAGTTATGTCCTTTCCCGTCCAAAGCAATTCCTTTTCTACTGCATGATAAATGTACTTTATGGACTCGTTTGTCTGTTCGTAATTGCGTTTGTTGCATGGCTTATGATACGATTGTCTTTTTTTACCGTAGAAACAGGCATGGGACAGAAATTTTCTTCAATTCAATCCTTCATATCGCAAAAGTGTAATATTGCTTGTCTCGGGTTTTGCAGCGCAGCATCTCCTGAGGTTACGACGGCAACTATTTCTCTGGATCGATGGACATTGAAATTCCTTGCAGGCATGCTCATTGTTTATATCTTTTTGATTAAACTGGCAGTATGGAGTTATCTTACTACGTATCTGTTTTCAGCGAAGACGATTATATATTTTCTGCTAAGAAAAGAAATTGATAGTACCGACATTTCGGATGTTTACATGGAAGAGAATGAACAAAAAACGGAAAAGGCTGAAATGACAGAGAAGAGAGATGAGGAACTATCTTCGCATGGGGATAAGCAGGAAAATTCTTTTCCTGACAAAGAAAGAAATCGCTAGGTTCAATAAATTAAATAATATATTTTTGTTAAACAATGACTATTCCGGTTGTTACCATTGTTGGCAGGCCGAATGTAGGAAAATCTTCCTTACTCAACTGCCTCGCAAAACGCAGAATTTCTATTGTCGAGCCTACCAGCGGTGTCACAAGAGATCGCGTGTCAACAGAAATTCAACACAAGGATTACGTGTTTGAGTTAATCGACACCGGGGGAATGGGGGTAAAGGATACAGATGGTCTCACGGAAGAGATAGAAGAACAGATAGAAATAGCGCTTCATAAAGCCGATATAATCCTGTTTGTCGTAGACATTCGTGAGGGCATAACTCCGTTGGATAGTATGGTGGCGGAGAAATTACGACGATTGGGGAAAAAGGTGATCCTCATCGCAAACAAGGTTGATACCCCAAAGTTCGAATATCATATATCGGGTTTTCATGCGTTGGGATTTGGTAATCCGGTCCCCCTGTCAGCCCTCGAAGGATTTGGAAGATCTGAATTGCTGGATAAGGTCGTTTCGCTCTTGCCAGCGCCATGCCATGGGTTGATTTCTTCGGTACCGATTCTGAAACTTGCCATTGTAGGTAAACGAAATGCGGGAAAATCAACGCTCATTAATACCCTGGTGAAAGAACAACGGGTTATTGTGAGTGATGTTCCTGGCACTACGCGTGATTCTGTGGATGTGCAATTTGAAATAGACGGTAAACGATACCTGGCTATTGATACGGCAGGCTTAAGAAAGAAGAGGCAGGTCAAGGACTCAATTGAATTTTATAGTATGGCACGTGCTCAGAGATCTATCCGCAGGGCTGATGTAGCATTGTTTCTTATCGATGCGACACTAAAAGTGTCTGAGGTAGATAAAAAATTGGGTGATTATATCGTCTCCGAATATAAGCCATGTATCATCGTGATTAATAAATGGGATTTGGTCTCAGGAGTAGAAACACAAAAATTTAATGACTACATTTCTAAATGCCTGCCAGGACTCTCCTTTGCTCCTATCTCCTTTATTAGTGCCAAGAATGACGTACACGTGAAGGAAATGATACACCTGGCTTCGGAGCTTTACGAACAAGCCCACAGCCGGGTCACAACATCTGAATTAAATCAAACGATGGAAGAAGCGATTGCTTTACATCGGCCAACACGCACGAGGGTTAAATCTCCGAAAATTTATTATACTACCCAAGTGGGAGTTGCTCCTCCAACCTTTGTTCTTTTTGTTAACGACACCAAACTTTTTGACAATGATTATGAACGATACCTTTCCAATCAGCTCCGCAACAAACTGCCGTTTTCTGAGGTTCCCTTAAAGTTTTATTTTCGGGCAAGGACGAAAGCGCCGTTAAGTCATGTTTAGTGCTGCTAAAATTTTATTGCATTCAAAGTACCATGAATACTGCAAAACCAAAAGCATTTTAAGAAGAGAAAAAGAATGGTAGAGATGGGAAAATATTTTTTAGACTTCGTTTTGCATCTGGACAATCACTTATACGATTTGGTCGGCACCTATGGCGTATGGGTACATATTTTCCTGTTTTTGATTGTCTTTGCAGAAACAGGATTTGTAGCCACGCCTTTTTTGCCAGGAGACTCATTGCTATTCGCTGCTGGCGCAATTGCCGCTACGGGTGCTTTGAATGTGTATATCCTGATGGTAGTTTTGATTACTGCAGCAATTCTTGGCGATACGGTAAACTATTGGTTTGGCTATCACATTGGTCCGAAAATATTCAGGAAACATAAGTCTGTATTTTTTAATCCTGAGTATCTTAGACGGACGTATCAATTTTTTGAAAAATATGGAGGCAAAACAATTATTATTGCCCGATTTGTCCCCATTATTCGTACCTTTGCGCCATTTGTTGCCGGTATTGGCCGCATGACGTATTTACGCTTTGCTTTATATAACATTCTTGGGGCGATCTTTTGGGTACTGACCCTTGCCTTCATGGGGTATTTTCTCGGTAATTTGCCCATCATTAAGCAAAATTTTAGTTTTATGATCATTGCTATTATAATTATTTCCTTTATCCCTGCAGTTGTTGAATATTTTAGGCACCGTCAAGTGAAAGAGGAAATCATCGAAAATTAGATTCGTAATAATTGTTCACATCTGTTAAATTGCCGTAACTTTGATAACCACGCAGCACATCTTCTTTTGCACAGAGAGTATTCGATATCAATCCACAACGTGAGTCCAGGTAAAAGTACCGCAAATGATTAAGAAGAAGTCTTTGATCTAGCACCGAACAGTCGTTTTAATATGAAAGTGTCAACTATTATTTTCGTTATACCGGCGGTTGCGGGTGCATATGCGATGGGGGTGATTACCCAAATATTCCGGCCTGCAGAGAAAGTTAACGCAATATGGCTTATCCTCGCCGCGGTCTGTTGCTTTATCGTATCCTACCGATTTTATGCTGCATTTCTCGCAACAAAGGTACTGAATCTTGATGACAACAGGATACCACCTTCAAGACGGTTGTGTGACGGCAGAGACTATCATCCTACTCATAAATGGATACTTTTTGGCCATCATTTTGCTGCAATCGCCGGGGCTGGTCCCCTGATAGGGCCGGTTCTTGCAGCCCAATTCGGCTATCTCCCTGGTTTTTTGTGGATACTGATAGGGGCATCTGTAGGTGGCGCTGTCCATGATACCGTCATCCTTGCTGCATCTGTCAGGAGAAACGGCAAATCACTGGCGCAGATTGCGAGAGATGAAGTTGGTCTGGTTGCCGGAGTCACCGCAGCAATAGCGATTCTCTTCATCATTATTGTTGCCCTGGCAGGACTGGGGCTTGCAGTTGTCAATGCTCTTTCTCACAGTCCCTGGGGAACATTCACGATAGCTGCAACAATACCTATAGCGCTGTTTATGGGTTTGTATCTATACAAAATCAGATATGGAAAAGTGGCAGAAGTCAGTATTGTCGGGGTGATTTTCCTTGTATTAGCGATCTTTTTTGGCAGATACATCCCCGGTTCTCCCTTTGAACCATATTTTAACCTGGACAGAAATCTCATTATCGGCCTTATGGCATTCTATGGGTTTGCCGCGTCAGTTCTTCCCGTATGGATGCTCCTTTGCCCCCGGGATTATCTTTCCACCTATATGAAGATCGGTACGATTCTACTTCTTGCCTTGGGAGTGATATTTCTTACTCCTTCCATCCGTATGCCTGCTGTTACAAAATTTATTCATGGTGGCGGTCCGATAATACCAGGAACTTTATTCCCCTTTATGTTTATCACCATTGCGTGCGGGGCAATATCCGGATTTCACGCCATCGTTTCGTCAGGCACTACCTCCAAAATGATTGAATATGAGTCTGAGATAAAGATGATTGGTTTTGGCGCTATGCTGGTAGAGGGATTCGTCTCCGTGATTGCACTTATTGCAGCAACGATACTAATACCGGGGGACTACTTTGCAATCAATACTAATCTTTCGTTTGACGTTTTGGCAGAATTAGGTTTTCCGGTAGACAAAATTTTTCAACTCTCCGAAAATGTGGGCGTCGATGTTGCGGGAAGACCAGGTGGAGCTGTTTCTCTTGCGGTTAGTATGGCTTCACTCTTCTCAAGTCTTCCTGGTATGAAATCCCTCATGCCATACTGGTATACCTTTGCACTTATGTTCGAGGCGCTCTTTATTCTCACTACCATTGATACAGGGACAAGAGTGGCCAGGTTTATTCTTCAGGAATTGGGTAGTTATGCATACAAACCTTTGGGAAAAACAAGCTGGATTCCCGGGACGGTCGTATCCAGCCTTCTGGTAGTCGGCGCATGGGGTTATCTTATCTATACGGGGAGCATTTCAACGATTTGGCCGATGTTTGGCGTTGCAAATCAACTATTAGCGGCAATTGCCTTCTGTGTTGGTACAACCATAATCATAAAGATGAACAAAATCAAATATGTATGGATAACATTTCTGCCCATGGTATTTATGTTCGTAACAACCTTTGTGGCATCTTACCAACTCCTTTTTGTCTTTCTTGAGAAAGCAGCATCATCAAACTTGCCGGGGGACGTCTTTACCTGTAAACTCGATGCAGCACTCATTGTTATAATGGCAATCCTTGCCATCATCGTTCTTTTAGATTCATTCTATAAATGGTATGGTTGTCTCATAAAAAAAGATTGATAACGCCGGATGTTTATGACTCGTAACGGCTTGAATTATGGAAGTGGCCATGGATTTTGATGATCAACAGGGAAATACACCCTAAACGCATTATTCACAGCAACAACAGGGAGAACAAAATGAATTTGCATTCTCAATAAAAATCTGCGTATAATACATTTTTTATTACCAAAAAGGAGAACAGCGATTTTATGTACTCACCCGAAGAACAAAAGTATATTAACAAGCTTATATCTATTCTTAGAGGAAATAATGACGACAAAAAGATTGCCGTTAAAACCACGCTTGATGCGCTAAAGCGGGACATATGGGACGATTCATTGCGGGGAGCAAAAAAATCATGAATCTGTTTATAAACTCCAAGAGAAGAAGTTTATGTACTCATGGCTTTCCTCAGGAATTTTCACAATCTAAAAATTTGTAAGCGTTGTCCGGTTAGAAATTTGTGTGTCTTGTTTTATTGCTCTCGAGAGGTCACTCCCGCATGTTTTTAGCGGGAATCCAGAAAGTTCTGGGTTCACTGGATACCCGATAAAAGCGTTCGGGTATGACAAAACCGTACCAGCAAATTTCTAACCGGACAACGTTGAAAATTTGTATATCTTATAAAATTTTTACCAAAAGAAGTATTGACGTAATAGTTTTTCCTGCAGTATGCTCAGGATTTACAATAAATGTCAGGGCTAGCAGAAATCGTTAAAGGTATCGGCTCTTGTGGGTGTCGTACCCAATCGTTCCGTCAGTTATAATCTGTCGTTAGGAAAGGAGAGAAAGATGTCTATTTTAAAAGAATTCAAGGCATTTGCCATGCGTGGCAACGTACTCGATATGGCAGTAGGTATTATCATAGGTGCTGCTTTTGGTAAGATCATTACTTCACTGGTTAATGATGTCATCATGCCTCCCATTGGCTTGCTCCTGGGGAGGGTAGATTTCAGCAATCTCTTTGTTAATCTATCAGGTACACATTATGGCAGTCGTGCAGAAGCACAAGCTGCAGGGGTTGCAACAATCGGTTATGGGGCATTTATCAATACCATTATTGATTTTCTTATCGTGGCATTCGCCATTTTCATGTTAATCCGGGTTATAAACAAAGTCACACAACCAAAACCCGTAGCTGCACCGGCAAAAACAAAGGAATGCTCATTCTGCATCTCCCCTGTTCCGATAAAGGCTACCCGGTGTCCCTTTTGCACTTCTGAATTGAAGGCATAAAAGAGTAAAGCTGTGCGAGGTTAATCCACGAGTTGCGGCAAAATATCGGATGCACATTTATCTTTATTAAACAAGGCCGTTTTCTCATTAACGATGGATTAAAAAAATAACTATAGTGAATGCAAAAAGAACGTTGTCATTGCGAGTACATTCGCATTGCTCTGTGTAAACTCCGCGAAGCAATCTCCCGTGTCCGGATTGCTTTGGGCTGCCGTCCTTGCAATGACACTTGCTTGTATTGCGTTTACTGTGTAACAAGATAACACATTCATCTTAATAGATATTTTTTTTATCAGGTTCATTTTCCAAATGTGCCAGATAACGGATAGCGGTTTCATTGGTTGGAGCGATCTCAAGAACTTTTTTGTACCAATAGATGGCAGTTTTTTTCTCACGAATTTGACGGTAGGCATGACCAAGATTCAAACGGATGCGAACCTTACTGAGGTCGTTTGCGCCTGACAAAAGCTCTGCCTTTCGGTAATTTTCGATTACGAATTTATAGAAGTCGGTCCGATGGTATTTCGCCAGTGGCCATATAGTATCTGCTGATTCTTTATAAAAACGTACAGATTTCTGGTTCCATTTTTCGCCCCAATTCAGAAGTTCAACAGCTTGGTCTGCTTTTCCCTCACCGTCGGGCATTCGGTTTGGATTTTTTGTCCACGATACCCATTTAGACCACAACAACCAAGCCATGGTAGTATAGGTATCAATATCTTTGTGATTAATAGCAACAATTTGATAACCAATGCGAATTGCATTGTTATAACTTCCCTGAGGGCTATCAAACTGCTGGTTATCTATGTAAAATCCCATACACTCCCTTAACTGTTCTGTATCATATTGCCATTCCAAATCCTGAAGCACCCGCTCGCTTAAATCATAGATGCTTTGGTCTGGATTGGAAATCCCCTCAACCTTTTCGATTGCAAAAGAAGGATAGTGGGCTAGAACGACAATACCAAAAACAACGGCTATGGAAAATATCAACCGCATAGATAAAACTCCTTTCAATAAAAAAAGCCTTACTGCAAAAGATGTAAGTTCTACCCATCTTCGGCAGTAAGGCTATCTTTTCTTGCCTTTACTTCCCTGTAAGACTAAGACCCTTTACTTTGCGCCCCCTGATCGCTCAAGGTTTGCCTTTATCGGTATATGAAATATTTATTAGGATGACATTAAGAGTCTTTTTTGTCAAGTAAAAATTCGATTGTTTTATCATGTGTTCTTAATGCTTTGATTAGTTTGCTAACATAACCTATATCTATACATTATATTACTACAAAACAGCTACAGGGTCTCTTATTTAAAAATTTTCGTTATCAGCGTAGTCAAACGATTAAGAGAGGTTGTAAAAACTCACAAAAAAATATTTTTGCACATAATATTATATGGTACGGCTTTGTTCATTTTTTAAAATGATTATTGATTTGCTTTACCAAATCACCGCATCTTACCGTAATGTCATTCAAAATATCTTTATATTTTTTACATATTAGTTTTAGTTTACTCATCTTGTCTGTCTTGTTCGTGATCTTCCACGTGCCATATTCTTTCTGAAGTATTTTGGTTATTTTTGGTAAAACTTTTCTGTGCCGTTTGCCACGTTCGTCTGTCCATTCATCCTCTCGGTCGAAGCTAATAACCGCTTGGTTGTTATCCTCATCAATATCAATTACTTCGTTTCGAATAGAAACAGTAATATCACGAACACACGAATAATACTTCTGCAACTTCTTTTCCTCTTTTTCTGAAGATATATGTCCTATTTCTTTTAATGCTTCAATATCCGTCTTTTCCCATGCTTTTTTATACTCCTGTAACCACCTTTGTATTTCATTTTTTATTATTTCTTTCTTGTCTGGCACCGTTTCTTTAGGATCTCTAATGATGGCATATTTCTGAACTTCATCAACAATTTTATTAAGAGAATTATTGTTCTGGTCCTTTTTTACCGATATATGATTGGAACCGTTATCAGTCCGATATTGTGGAGTTAGAACTGATCTTTTGCTGGTGTCGATGTTATAGAATTTGTTGTCTGCATCAATTTTTTTGTTTGAAAATATTTTTATAGTATCATCCGAAATCGCCTGTTTAGTACCAATATCATTTTTTTGAAATGCATCTGTTTTCTGAAAAGGTGCCTTATAAAGAGGTATGTTATTCGAGGGAGTATTTTCCGTCTGCCATCGAGGCCAATAAAACTTGTAAAGTGATAAAGGGATTATTAGGGAGATCAGTATCATGACGAGTACCGGGCGATTGGAATACTTTGCAAACATTGACCTTGTATCGCCTTTCTCATTTTGCAATAACGACCTCAGTTCATCTACGGATCGGGGTCTTTTGTCTTTATTTTTTTCTAAACATTTAAAAATAATGTATTCAATGTATTTTGGGATTTCTACTTTCTTACCTAACTTCCGGAAAGGAGTCGGTTTTTCATTCAAATGTTTGTTCATTAAGACTATTTGGTCCCCATGAAACGGAGTCTCTCCGGTTAACATTTCATACATAATAATTCCCAGAGAATAGATATCCGTCCTTTCATCACATGCGCCTCTCCATTGTTCGGGTGCCATATAAAGAGGTGTACCTATAATACTCCCGGTGAGAGACACATTGTCATGTGACCAAAGTTTTGCTATTCCAAAATCTAAAACTTTTACAAAATCATCTAACTCTCCGACCTGAGACAACATGATATTCTGAGGGGTAATATCCCGATGTATGATCTTTTTTGGGTGTTTATGAGCTGCCGCTATTACATCACACACCTGGAAAATAATATGCAACATTCTTTCCACATTGAATGGCCCATGATCTCTTATAATTTCCTTTAAATTCCTGCCGTGGACAAACTCCATTGCCATGTAAATTGTGCCAGTTACATCTCGGTCAAAGTCGTACAGGTGAATAGCATTGGGATGGTGTAATTCACAAATAGTTGCGGCTTCATTATAAAATCTTTTAATATCCTGGTGATTATCGCTTAAATTTATATGTAATATTTTCACTGCGACAATATTATCAATATTCAGCATCCTTCTTTTTGCCTTATAAATGGTACTCCAGCCCCCAACTGCAATTTTTTCTACAACTTCATATTTTCCGCCTAATAATTTACCGATATAAAAATCGCATGTCTGCTGGTAAAAAGCAGCCAACGTTTTACCGGATGTTATCGATGTTTGAAGTGTCTCCATCGCACTAATATTTTGATATTCAAAACTTCTGTCACAGTATTTGCAATACATGACTTCCTGAAGATCGGCATCCGTTTTTTTGAATTCTTTTTTGCAATGTGGACAGAAAACAATGGTGATCCCAAGAGTCTTTAGGAGGCATCCCCTTTGTTCCAATGTAATATGCCCGCGTTCTGCCATGACGACATCAAGGCTTTTCCGGGGGTCTTCATCCTCGAAGGTGTCGATAATGCGCTGGCAGGTATACACCTGATCGGGCGTTATGAATCCTTCAGAAATGGCAAGATTTCCAAATTCTGTATCTAAATCTAATCTGCTTTCCATGGCTATTTTCTGGTGAAAAGGTTAATGCGAGATATAGAATTCAGAGAAATTTAATTAAGACTTGACTACTTAGCCCGGCGTTAGGGTAACATCATTTTGAGTATCTGTAGAAATGATTTCTCGATGTATTTGTTTCTTGTTTCTTGTCATTTTTTCGTAAATACTTACTACTAAAATAGACAATATAAAAAACATGAAACCGCAACATATCATTCTGACATCTTGCGAATTCAGATAGAGAAAGCGAAATTTTTGCCCTATTAGGCTGCCAACCACAAGGCTGATAAGAGGAAGAATGAAAATGAGAAGCATGCCTTTATAAGGAGAATGTGTGATTGTTTGAAACGTTACCCGCTGCCCTACATGCAATCCAGGAAGTACATCGACTTCAAAAAAATTGCGTTTGTTTCCTGTCTCCACACAACCGCTACAACTTTTACATTCCTGTAAATTCTGTTGTATTACCTCCACGGTTGCGCGACCACCATCAATATACTTGATAATCCCATTTTCAACAACCTTTTTTTGCTTAAACATGTCAGGCAACCACTACCTTAAGCCCCTTGGGAAGGTTGTTGTGCCTGGGTGGGATTACCAACCTTTTCCCGCATCAATTTCCCAACTTTGAATACTACTACATTTTTTGCCGGTACAAAAGCCACCTCACCGGTCCGCGGATTCCTTGCCTTTCGTGCTGCACGTTGCCGTATTTCGAAAACCCCAAAATCACGTAATTCAATACGATTGCCTTGCGCAAGCTCACTAATAATCTCATCCAAAAACATTTGGATTGTTTTCTTTACGACCATGTGGGTATTATCTGTTCTTCGGGCAATTTTCTCGCATAGATCCCTTTTTGTCGTTGTTTGCATTACAATTCTCCTTTTCTAACTATGGAATATGTTGGTGGTAGCCTTGTGGAAATCAGTATGGTTGGCAAATTAAAGTAAAATATCACCTCCTTGTTTCAGAAAAAAAGAAAAATCTTTGCTTGTCTTAACTAACTTCTAGGCATGATGTTTATGATTAGTTGCGACATATTATCAATTCAAAAGATTAATGTCAATACGATTTTAACACTTTTCAGGATCTAAATTTAAGATATAAAAAGCATCATGGCTTAATAGCCTTTTAAAATATCTTGACAAAAAATTAATAAATATTATATTGTACACTCATACGATCGAGTTTTTTAATTGAGCCGCTTAAAAAATTTTAAGGAGTTAGAAAAGTATGAAAGTAAATATTAGAAAAAGTTCTATAAAACATAAAAAAATGTGTGGCTTCCGAAAAAGAATGCGCACAAAGGGTGGGCGTGCGATCATAAAGAGAAGAAGGAGAATTGGCAGAAGGCCGCTCCTCGATGTTTAATATCAAACATAAAAAGACCTTACATATGATTCTAAAAATATGTAAGGTCTTTTTGTTTTCCTGCAGCTTAATTAATCGATAATTACAATCGCTTCTACTGGGCACTCTTCGGCAGCCTGTCTGCAAAGGTCTTCATTTTCAGAAGATACATCAGCATCTTTTGCTTCAGCAACATCCCCCTTCATATAGAAAACATCTGGACACGTTTGTACACATAGTTCACAGCCCGTGCAAATATCAGGATCTACTTTTGCTCGCATAATCAGTCTCCTTATTCTTCATTTCTTAAAACGTATTAAATTCTCATGAAAAATGAACATGTCAAATATTGCTGCTAACCCCTCCTTTCCTCGGAAATTATAAATGATTTAGAATTAAAACTCAACAAACATTTTAAGTGTTAAAACCCGATCCGGTGCTTCTTTAATGCCTTCTATGCCAACATTCATTGGATATGCCGCGGCAGTCTTGTCTGGCAGCCTTTTTTTAAACAGAATAAATCATGCTCTTGGCTACGCCGTTCCCGGCGTGGGTATACTTTATTTCACAGATGCCAATCCTGTTATCAGCATTCCTGCAATTCTTCAGAGAGTAGCTTTGTTGGCTGCCATCACAACCGTTTTTCTGAGCACGTCTATGAGTTCAGTTTTTATACGACCTGCGATAGGAATGTCCCCTGTCGGTTCTTTTTTCGATTGCCGTGGAGAGGTTGCGGACATTAGGCCTGAATCAATGCTTACCTGTAAAGGATGCCTTCACTTATTTTTTCCCACCAGTTTATTTAACAAAATATCCCCTCCTTTTCCATGAAATTTTTCCTTCTGCAAACGAAGCTGACCACATGCCGCATTGATGTGATTGCCTTTTTTTTTCCGAATAGTAACAACAAGACCGTGTTTTTGTAATATATTACAAAATATTTCAATTGCTCCCTCGGAAGGCGGCCTCCAGTGAAATTCTTCGACGGGATTTACCGGGAGAACGTTAATATTGCATTGCATACCCTTGAGCAACTGTGCAAGAGACTCAGCATCCTGTTTCGATGCATTGATACCATTGATCAGGATATATTCAAAACTGACGTCCCTTCCTGTAATTTCAAAATATTCCCAGGCGGCAGCAATAAGGTTCTTTATTCCTGTGTTCTTATTCATGGGGATAATCTTTGACCTTGTAATATCATCAGATGCGTGGAGGGATATTGCAAGATTTATCTTGAGCCGTTCCTGTGCCAGCCGGCGTATGCCGTCAACAATGCCAACCGTCGAAATAGTAATATGACGCGCACCAATCCCCAATCCCCATTCAGCATTCATAATTCTTACGGACTTGACCACATTATCATAATTTGCAAGCGGTTCGCCAATACCCATGAAGACGACATTTGTAAGATGCTCGCCGGAAAGAAGATGGTTTTTCACATGAAGGATTTGCTCAACAATTTCACCGGCGGTAAGGTTTCTTTTCAGACCAAGGAGACCGCTTGCACAGAATTGACATGCCATGGCACATCCTACCTGAGTTGAGACACATGCTGTAATCCTTTTGCCCTCTCTTAAAAGGACACACTCGATTATATTCCCATCGTATAAATGAATTAACAATTTCTCGGTGTCATATCCAGTTTGTGTAACGGAATCAACTCTCGTTTGTAAAACCTGACACTGTTCAGCAAGTTGTTTTTGAAAATTTTTGGACAAATTCGTCATCTGGTCGAAGATCGTTGCTCCTTTTTCGTAAACCCAGGAAAGTATTTGCTTTGCCCGGTAGGCAGGCTCACCCAAATTGTTGCACAATGCCGTTATTTCAGCCAACGACATATCGGTAATTGAATGATTCTCTGTTTTTTCCATAATAATATTTTGCTCTTGTATCAATGACAATTTCGGGGTACCTCTTTACGAAAATCCATATTCCATCCTGCTTGAAAATAACAAATCAAAGATTTAATATTCAAATAATATAGTATAGCACCCAAATTCCGCAGAGGATTTTCGTTAGACGAAAATCGACCTCCAGCAATAGCTTTACCCAACAAAAATCAATGATAAACTTTAATTTTTTGTGGTTTCCTTGTTACCCAGCGCTGTATTTATTAATACTCAGACGTGGTCAAGTTGTTCCCATTCATCTGGTTTGTACACCCTTCTATTTAGGTCTCACAACTTGCTCTATTTCCATACAAACTATGAGCTTCTACCGGACATACCCTCCTGGTTGTAACATAACAGAAATGCTTATGTAAACGAAACCAGCGATGCAATATCTCTTTCGTCTCCGTCACAAACGTTATTACGGGATGATACGATTTCTGTCTCCTCGTTTTTAAAGGTAACAGCCGGGAACAGCCCTGCATACACCATTTATCCCTTCCCACATATCTTCGTCTTGATTTTCGATTGTTTTCCTTCCTCGTTTTGTGCTATATTCTTCATGGAAAAGGCGAACCGTCTTTTCGGTATTTTTATCTTAAAAGGCCTTGAAATATCCGGGAGATTCTACCACTTTCGGCCTGTTCCTGCAACAATACTCTGCCATGTTTGCAGGATTTAAGCATAAATATTTCAAAAGAAAGCACCTTGCCACACAAAACTGGAAGACCTATTTCTAACTAAAGGAAATAAATCTGACCAAAAAAAGGGATGGTTTTGCATGACCATTGAAAACATTTTATTACTGATTGCAGTGCTGATATTTGTGAGCGTTATTTCGAGCAAACTTTCTGATAAGTTCGGAATTCCTATCTTGTTGCTGTTTTTGACAATCGGGATGCTTGCAGGTTCAGAAGGAATAGGAGGCATATATTTTGATAATGCGCAGTTAGCCAAGTCTATTGGTGTTGTAGCCCTCATCTTTATTATTTTTTCCGGAGGGTTTGATACCAAATGGAAGGACACCAAATCGGTTATTTTGCCCGGGGCCGTTCTTTCGACGGCAGGGGTTTTAATGACGGCAATCTTTACGGGGCTCTTCGCCGTTTATATCCTGAAATTTTCTCTCATGGAAGGAATGCTGCTTGGCTCCATAGTTTCTTCGACGGATGCTCCCGCTGTATTCAGCATTTTAAGGTCTAAACGAATAAGTCTGAAGCCGCCTTTAAAGCCACTGCTTGAGTTTGAATCTGGCAGCAATGACCCGATGGCCATTTTTTTAACGATCGGATTTATCAGTGTTTTGACGGTGAAAAATGTGGGCGTTATCGCTTTGATTCCCAAATTTATGCTGGATATGAGTGTGGGAGCCCTCATAGGCTATTTTATGTCGAAATTTATTCTGTTCTTCATTATTCGTTTGAAACTGGGATATGAGGGACTCTATCCGGTAATGATGATTTCATTCGTGCTTTTGACGTACGTGATTGCATTTTTTCTGAATGGTAACGGAATTCTTGCTGTATATGTTGCCGGTCTGATGCTGGGAAAGTCAGAGTTTCCAAATAAAAAGATGATCATAAGATTTCACGATGGTTTGGCCTGGCTTGCTCAAATTGTAATGTTTGTCACATTGGGCTTACTTGTTTTTCCTTCGCATATAGCACCCCTGATAGGGGCGGGGTTTTTGCTAACGTTTCTTCTCATGGTGATTGCCCGGCCGGTTAGCGTATTGTTATGTTTGTTGCCGTTTAAGATGGATATGCGAAAGAAAGTTATGGTAGCCTGGGTTGGTCTTCGTGGATCGGTTCCGATTATTCTGGCAACATTTCCGTTTGTGGCAGGTATCCCACAAGCAGATACGATCTTTAATATCGTCTTTTTTGTCGTTATTATGTCAGTTTTTATCCAGGGAACGTCAATTCCGATCCTTTCCAAAATATTGAAGCTGGGCGTTCCCCTGGCCAACCAGACGAATTACCCCATTGAATTCGAAAAAACAGCGGCTCTCGATGCCGAAATGATAGATGTTATTGTTCCATTTGACTCAGAGGTCGTGGGGAAAATGATTGGCGATTTAGACATTCCCGAGAAATGCCTTATCATGCTTATTGGCAGAGGAGGTAAATTTGTTATACCATCAGGAGATATAATCATAGAAAGTGGTGATGTTTTGCTGGTATTAGCAAATAAGGCCGATTTTTTGGCCTTTCAACAAACGCTGTCGCGTCTTAAAAAAGAATGAAGAAAAATGTTCTAAAAACCCTTAAGTCTTTTATGATGTTGACAGCATGTCATTTAGCGCCTGGTGCATTCAATCAAACTGTAAGAAGGCATTAAAATATGCACAAATATTAGATTTTTTTCTATGATCAGAGAAAAAAATGATACAAAAAACAAAAAACAGAATATCGAATATTTTAAATGAGACGTCAGAAGATGATGCATCCGCCAGAGTGTTCAATGTGTGCATTATAACATTGATTTTACTTAACGTATTTGTCGCCATTATGGAAACAGTGGAAGGCTTTTCATCCCGATACCAGATCTTATTTAAGATGTTTGAAACATTTTCTATAATAATATTTACTCTTGAATATTTTTTACGCCTGTGGACCTGTACTGCTGATGGCAGATTTAAGAGCGCTGTTGGAGGAAGAGTCCGATATGCAGTAACTCCTTTTGCTCTCGTGGATTTGATGGCTATTTTACCCTTTTATTTACCCATGATACTTCCCTGTGATTTACGTATTATAAGGGCATTACGGCTCTTCAGGTTACTCCGAATCTTAAAAATGGGGCGATATTCCGAGTCTCTGCGGACACTGGAAAACGTACTGAAGGAAAAAAAGGAGGAACTCCTTATAGCATTATTTACGGTATTGATTCTGTTGGTAGTTGCCTCAAGCCTCATATACTTTGTTGAAAATACCGTCCAACCCGAGTCATTCTCCAGTATTCCGGCGACCATGTGGTGGGGCGTGGCCACCTTAACCACCGTTGGCTATGGTGATATTTATCCGATAACTCCCCTGGGAAAGTTTTTTGGTGCAATAGTAGCTATTCTGGGGGTTGGAATAATTGCAATACCCGCAGGAATTCTGACCTCTGGTTTCACCAGAGAAATTCAGAGAAAGCATGGTAAAAGAGATTTGTGCCCACACTGTGGGAAAGATATAAGTGAACCACCGGAAAGGTCTCAGAACACTGAATAGGTGAATTTATCGGATGAACTACATGATAGAAAAGTATTTGCGGACAAGTTTTTGCGGAAACGGTCTTTCAGGGAATTATCAGCGAAACAATTCTGCTTTCACGTTAAATTTCGCACCTTGCCTACCGGTGACAGATAAACGACGAATTCGTCTTTTCCATCAATCCGGAGTAGCTGGTCCAGAGCTTCCTGGTCATAGGCAGCAATGGCGCACGTCCCTGCGCCGATTGCCTCGCATGCAAGATAGAGATTCTGGCACACATGCCCTATATCGATAGCAATAACCTTATGGGCCGCCAGGTGGTAGCGCCACTCCATCCGGTAAGGAATAGCCGCCCAAATAAAAGTCACCGATGCATTCCCCGGGCAGGGCTGCCGGAAAACGGCATTAACAATCTTTCTGGCAAGGTGTTCCTCGGAAAATTCAAAGAGCAATTGGTGAGAAAGCGGAAGATACCGGTAGATCCCCTGATCCAGCCCTTTGCCATTAAGTACGACCAGATATGTTTCAAAGGCATGGCGGCATCCTGCTGAGGGTACCACACGATACGCATGCCCGTCCATAACATCCGCTCTTACTCCCTGGGTTGTCCAGAGCAGAAAGGAGATTTCTTCCAGCGTAAGAGGCTCTTTGGTGTATGCCCTTCGGCTTTTCCGGTTCATGATCGCTGTAACGAGATCAATCCTGCCAATGGTTTTCCACGAATCAGGTTTCACAAGGTCAATTCGCATGGCATCCGCCCGGCAGGGCTTTTCGATGGGTGGAATATCAATGTCCCTGTTTTGGTCTGTTTGTGAAAAATCGATTTCTTTCCGGATGCTATCTTTGAGAAAGTATCGGTACTGTGCTATCAAATCTTTATCCATTGTTTTCGTCCTTATTTCTTATTAAATGCATTTATATCACACCGTATAAAACACCAGTCGCCTCTCTTTACAAAAGGATACCCTACATCTATAAAAGAATGCTATTATAATTAGCTTAGGCCATCTGCGATTTTCTTTAGGGGTACACACAGCACCAACGTATTTGTTGATTTTAAGTTGAATGCGGTCTTATATCTTTGGCAGCAAATATTCTGGTTCTGCAACAAGATTGAAATTTCACATGTTAAATTAAACAGGTATTTTCATTGTAGTTCCCGCTTTGTCAGCCACAAACCGGGAAACATGGGTAACCATAGCGTAAATCCTCTTAACAACAACGTTGCTGTAAATGCCGCCTCTAAAGTAATGCCAAGCATAGTAAGCATCGCAACACATGTTGCCTCAAAGGTTCCCAGCCCAAGAGGAACCGGACCGAGCGTTGCAACCATCGAGGCTATAACAAAACTCGCGAACACTACCAGAAATGAGGTGTCCTGCCCAATGGCATACAGCATGACATTCAGGGTATAAGCATCTAGTAAGAAAATAGTTCCCTGAAATAAAGTTGTTTTTATTATGAGCGCAGGACTTTTCAGCAGGTAACCGGGCGCATCACCAAGAGCATTTAATACAGCAGTTAAGCCCGGAATACGCATCAAAATCCCAGGAACTGTTTGGTTCCCCCGGTGTCTCAACCACAGAGCTCCTGCAGGAATCGCCACGGCAATTATGCAGAATATAACGGTGACAGCCACGATCCACGCCCGTAAATCATGACAAAACCATAACAATGCAATACTTGCAAGCACGGCAAGAAGGTATGACAGGTAATATGCCACGAGGCTGACCAAAAGAACAGCCATACAGAGTGACTTAGATATACCCCGACGATTCAGTGATGCAACCAGAAACAATGTCCCGCTCATACCACCTGTAGGTAAGGCCTGGTCTGAAAAAAGTTTTGCAATCCCCAATGGCACAAGTAACCATAAAGAGTATCGTACGCCGGCATACCGCAGCGTCTGATGCCAGACTGCTGCAACACTGAAGTATGTTGCCGATTGAAGAAGAAAACCGGCAATCAGCCATAAGGGTTTCGCCTGGCGCAAAAGCTGAGCAAAGTGTTCCAGTTCGCTGAAGTGACTAACAAATAAAACCAATCCCGCAAGAAATATCAGGCCTAAAAACCATACCCGGAGTCTGCTGATTATGGAACTGGATTTTGAGGGGATCTTTTTACTCTGATTGTCGTTTTCCTGTGGCATAAACAGAACCTGGTTAGTCAAGTGACCGATAAAAGATGCGTTTTGACAACTCTGAAATAGCTACGTATAACACCGTAATTCCGACCAGTACAACGATTGCCTGTACCGGTATAGGTACGAACCCAAAAAAGGAATTCACCGGCAAGTAAGGTAATAAGACAGTGATAATCAGGACTATCGGGATTGCATAGGAAAGGAAGCGCCCCGGTCGGCTCTTATAGAATGGCTTATACGTGCGCAAAACCAGAATAATTAATAATTCCGTAAGGAGCGATTCAACAAACCATCCCGTGCGGAACGACTCAGGCTCCTCTCCAACCAGGTGTAACAATGCCCAGAACGTGAGCATGTCAAAAATCGTGCTGATCAACCCAAAGGTAATCATAAAATTGCGAATCATCCGTATATTCCACCGATGCGGAGTGCTTTCCCACTCACGATCCACGTTGTCTCCCGCTATACCCAATGACGGGATATCAGACAGAAAATTATTCAGCAGAATTTGTTTTGCCAGGAGCGGTAAAAACGGCAAAACCAGAGAGGCAAAAGCCATGCTTATCATATTGCCAAAATTGGCGCTGGTAGTAATAAATATATATTTCAGGGTATTGGCAAATGTTCGCCTGCCCTCGTCAATACCCTGACGGAGCACCTCTAAATCATGCTCAAGAAGCACAAAGTCCGCTACCTCTTTGGCAACATCAACGGCCTTGTCAACCGAGATCCCAACATCTGCTGCATATAATGCGGGTGCGTCATTGATACCATCCCCCAAGTATCCCACGACATGTCCCGTCTTCTGTAAGGCAAGAATAATACGCTCCTTCTGATTGGGATCTACTTCAGCAAACACCGTTGCCAGCGGTGCCAGGTGCCATAGCGCTTCATCCTTCATCTTCGACAATTCTTTCCCGGTTAGTATACGATTGACATTCATACCAACCGCTTCAGCCACATGACGTGCTACAAGATGATTGTCTCCGGTAATAATTTTAAGATCTACCCCCAAATGACGCAAGCCCTCTAATGTCTGCCGCACTCCCGGCTCAGGTGGGTCAAAGAATCGCAGAAAACCCATAAATACCATCGTTTGTTCATCGGCACGTTCGTACCTTGCTTTTGCCTGTAAACGCTTTTGTGCAATACCGAGAACACGATAACCCTGCTGGCTCCAATCAAAAAACTGACGGAAAATCTGAGATCGTGCCTCATCAGCCAGCATTTCAGCATTATCACCATTTTGAACACGGTCACATACCTCCAACACGTCCTGTAAAGAGCCTTTCGTGATTAACAAAGGCTGAGCGTCCTGCTCTTTGCAAACTACAATACTCAATCGTTTCCGAACAAAGTCATAGGGTATCTCATCGAGTTTGTGGTAGTCTAAAACATTCATACCGGCAGCCTCGGCACGTCGTATGATTGCGGCATCCAGGTGATTATCCAGTCCTGTCTCCAAACGGGCGTTCAGATAGGACAGATATAATACAGCATCCGAAGAAAACCCTTGAAAATCCAGGGTGTCATCCAGTTGTACTACCCCTTCTGTTAATGTACCCGTCTTGTCTGTGCAGAGTACGTCCATACTTCCTAGGTTCTCTATGGCATTCAAACGTTTTACGATCACGCCATGTTTCGCCATATCTTTAGCGCCTCGGGCCAGCGTAATGGTGAAAATTGCAGGAAGTAACTCCGGTGTCAATCCGACTGCTAAAGCCATGGCAAAAAGAAGCATTTCGATCGTAGGGTGATGAAGCAAGATATTTGCAGCAAGGACAGCCACTACGATGATGACCATGATTTTAATCAGTAATCCGCCAAGATGTCTGATCCCACGCTCAAACTCCGTTTCCAGCCGGCCCAACACAAGCTTTCTTGATATCTGACCATAAACGGTATCACGAGCCGTGCGTACAACCAGTGCGGTTGCCGTACCACTGCGGACAGATGTCCCCATGAACACGCTGTTGTTTCGTTCCGCGAGGTCTGCATCTTTCGGTACAAGGTCAGGGCTCTTTTCAACGGGAAAAGTCTCACCAGTTAAAAATGCCTGTGAAACAAAAAAATCTTTTGCCTCAAGTAAAATTCCATCTGCAGGAATCAGACTGCCGGCTGAAAGCTGAATAATATCACCAGGAACAACGTTTTCGCTGGGGATAATTTGCCTTTGACTATTACGCAGTACCGTTGTCTTTGCGGATACCTGGCGGCGAAGCTTTTCAACAACATTTGAAGCGTGGCGTTCCTGCAAGAAGCTTAACACATTACTGATAAAAATAATGGCCAGCACTATGGTTGCGTCAAGCCAATCATGAAGCACCACAGCGAGGGATGCCGCACACACTAGAATGAGAACGAGGGGGTTCAGAAAGCGACTCAAAAATAGCCATAAGAGCCTGCCTCGTTTGCGTTCGAGAACGGTATTGTAACCAAAATGCTGCAATCGTTCCGCAGCGTCTGCCATACTAAGGCCGTTACGGCAACTTCCCAGAACCTTTAACACTTCATCGACAGGCAAACACCAGTAGGGTAAACTTGTATCCGGGAAATACATAAAGATAAATAATATTCAAATTGATTTCTTAATGCCCATAATTTCTTTTTTATTGGAATGTAACTATTCAGCGTATTTTCGAAATCGAGCCCTGCATGACCGCCAATAGAGGGCATGTGGGTAAAGTCCATACGTAGTAAGTTAAGAAATCAACAAAAACCATGAAACTCTCGTCAGTATTGTGCACCCGACATGTCCCCCGCTGGCGGGGGCGCAGGGGGGTGGACTGTGCCAACCCACGGTGTCAAACACTCCACAATCATCAGGATAATACCACACACTTTCTTCTGCAAGCAGCCGGCAAAACGGCTGTGTTTGTTCATAGCGCAATTGTTGGCATCATCGGCTTTTGTTTTTTCGCATGGTATCCACGTTCTTTTTCCATCCCCTTGATCCCCCGCCAGCGGGGGACAATTGTTTGCCTTATTTTCGGCAAGTTCAGTACCACCGTTAGCCATAGCGATACGGGCAAATGGAGTAATTACGCTGAATAATTACGTTGGAATAATTACAACAAACTTTCATCGTTTTATCTACAGGAATTATTCCTCTGATTTTTTTCTGTGAAATATCTTCGTCGGGCTTCTCCTTCTTGTAACCTGTTTCTTAAAGGATGTATATTTTTATTGACACGAGATAAATAGTGTGCTATTGAATAAAAAGGATTTTATCTGTCAGGTCACATTTAAAAAGGAGGATGATCATGTTACGGTATGTTGCAGGCTGTCTCGCCCTCGTTATAGTATCCACCCCGGTAGCTATTGCTGCAGACACTAAAAATGCACCGTCAGCCATTGTATGGGAAAAAAGCCTTGACGATGCCATTGCAAAGGCGAAAACTGAGCATAAGAATATCCTGGCAGACTTCTTTGTACCTACCTGAACCGGTTGCAAAACCTTGGGTACCGTGACGTACCCTGACGCCACAGTAGTAGAATTTATCAATAAAAATTTTATCCCCCTGCAAATCAATATGCAGAGCGGTTCCGATCTTCCCAGCAAATATCGGGTGTTTTGGACACCAACAATTCTTGTGTTAGATCCCCTTGGTATCGAATATTACCGGTTCAATGGTTTTTTACCTCCTGACGAATTTTTACCACAAGTATACTTTGGGTTAGGTTTCATGGCGCTGGAAATGCAGAATTGCAAAACTGCCAGCTTGTTACTGAAGTCCGTGGTTGACAGGTATCCCAGGAGTAATATTGCCCCGGAAGCACAGTATTGGTATGGTGTTTCAGAATATAAGACATCGCATAACGTGGATGCATTACTCAATGCGTGGAGAAAAATCAAGAAAGATTATTCTCATAGTATTTGGGCAACAAAGGTGTCATTTGTAAAGGATTGATTATTTATGTTTCTTTCCAGTCAAGCAATTGAGGAATTTTTGAGGGATGAGTACAACGGATAAGCTCTGTCAGGAGGTCCTCGGGATCGTTTGATGCAATGATCAAACGGCGGTGCTTTGCACTTATAAAACGTTCCTGTAAAACGTGATGGATAAACTCCAGCAATAAATCAAAATATCCTTCTACATTCAGTAATCCAACGGGTTTTGCATGGAAACCCAGCTGTGCCCAGGTGAGTATCTCGAAGAGTTCATCAAGTGTGCCAAAGCCACCGGGCATTGCTATAAAGGCATCGGACAGTTCTGCCATCATGGCCTTACGTTCATGCATACTCGACACCATCCGAAGTTCTGTCAGGCCAGAATGGGCAAACTCCTTCGAGGCGAGGGCATGAGGAATTACACCAATAACATTGCCTTTTTCCCGCAAAACAGTATCTGCAATATCTCCCATCAACCCAATACTTCCGCCACCGTAAACAAGCCCGATTCCCTTAGAGACCATGACCTTGCCGAGTTGTTGGGCAGTGGCTGTATACACAGAACGTGCACCGCGTTTGGAACCGCAAAATACACAGATGCGTTTTATGGAAGTGTGGTCAGCCATGTATTTTATACTTTTACACCCGTCTTATATAAGGTGTTCAGGATGTTCATGGCAAGTTCCATCGCCTGGGGTTTTGAGAGGGTCAATTCATAGTCATCGGTATCTTTTTCACCCTCCACAATAATTTCAATACCCTCTGTCCGTGCAACAACGATAATTTTTTTCTTTTCGTCCATATCAATCATCCTTTTTCAAAAACATTTTTGTTGGATTTTGCGCTTTATAATTTCCATCTTTAAATGAGCAATGGAACCGCTCGGATCCAGATCCTTCGGACAGACCTCCTGGCAGTTGAAAACCGTATGGCAACGCCATACGCCATGCTCATCGTTTACCATTGCCAGACGCTCTTCCCGTGCACCATCCCGTGTATCAGAGACAAACCGGTCTGCTGTGAGGAAGGCCATAGGGCCGAGATATTTTTCGTGCGATGCTGTAATCGGACACGAGGAATGACAGCAGGCACAGAGGACACAATCGATAAGAACGTCCACCTTTGTCCTTTCTTCAGGACTTTGTAATTGTTCCCCCTCGGCGGGAAATGACTTGCCTGGCATGAGGTATGGTTTCATATCTTCATACTTTTCCCAGAAAGATTTCATGTCAACAACGAGATCTTTAATGATGGGCATGTGGGAAAGTGGGTAAATGGTAATTTTCTTTGTTTTGAGCTTCAGAACCGGAGTGTTGCAGGCAAGACGATATTTTCCGTTAATATGCATGGCGCAGGAGCCGCAAATGGCTGCCCGGCACGAAGACCGGAAAGCGAGTGAATCATCCAGCCGGTGTTGGATATAAAAAAGCCCCTCTAATACCGTCAGGTCTTTCCGGAGAAAAGGGATCTCATATTCCTGGAAATATGGTTTTTTATCGCGATCCGGATGAAATCGGAAAATATGAAAAAAAACGGTTTCTTTCGTTTGCATGAATCACTCAAACAAGGCGTTTACAAAGGCATCGGGGTCGAATTTTTCTATATCATCCGCTTTTTCACCGAGTCCGATATATTTTACGGGGATATTTATTTCATTACGCATCCCAAACACAAAACCACCCTTTGCCGTACCGTCCAGCTTTGCCAAAAATATTCCGGTAACATTTACGGCCTGATTAAACATCCTCGCCTGGGAAAGGGCATTTTGTCCCGTTGTGGCATCGAGCACCATGAGCACTTCATGTGGAGCGCCGGGAATCCTTTTGGAAATAACCCGTTTTATCTTGCTCAGTTCGTTCATGAGATTTTCGTGGGTGTGGAGACGCCCGGCCGTATCTACAATTACCACATCGATACCTCTTGCGATGCTTGCTTCCAAGGCGTCATATGCCACGGCTGCGGGATCCGAACCGGTTTGATGTTTTACAATCTCCGCCCCTATGCGTTTGCTCCAGATGTCCAATTGTTCCACTGCGGCTGCCCTAAAGGTATCGCTTGCAGCGACCATGACCTTTTTGCCATCCTGAATAAATATGTTTGCAAGTTTTGCAATGGCCGTTGTCTTACCCACTCCGTTTACCCCGACAACCAGGATAACCGTTGGAGAAGTATGGGAGTAATTGATGTCGATTTGAGGAGACCGTAAGCTTTCTTTGAGTTTGTTTTTTATAAAATCACGTATCTGTGAGGTCTCAGTTATCATTTTTGATTTCCATGCTTCGCGTAGCTCGTGTATCAATTTTTGAACTGACTTTGCACCAATATCTGCACCGAGCAGGATATCCTCTAATTCTTCAAGTGTTGATTCATCAATCCCTCTTTTGAAGGAAAACAGGCCTTTTAAACGGGACCAAAAACGGTTCCGTGTTTTTTCCATGCCTTTTTTGAGTTTTTCTGTTGCAACGGGAGATTCTTCTTTAATTTTAACTGGTTCTTCCGCCAAAACAGCTTCCGGCAACGGAGAAATCAATTCTTCGGGGGGTATCAAGGTCTGGCTTTCTGCTTCGTTTTTGCCAATCGGCACTTCTGCTGTATCTGCGGTGAATTCTTCCGTGGTTGCGGGGATGTCCTTCTCGACAACCGCTGTTTCTGGTTCTGGCAAAATGGGGACAAGCCGTATCGTGTCGCCTTCCACAATGACCTTTTTGGGAGGCTCAAAGGTAAACGTCTTGAATCTGACCCAGAAACTACGCCGGGGTTTCCCTGAATTTTTATCCTGTCTCTGCAATAAACCTGTCGGTTGTTTTTCCGTGTTTTCTTGCGTAGCGATAGTCTTTGGCGTTTCTTCCTTTTCTCCTTCTACGGTATTTTTCTCTCTGCTTGATGGTTGTCCCATCAGGATATTACCTCCATAGTACTCTTAGCGGGAAGGGCATCTTTGTTTCAGTTTGCTAATAAGATCACCCGGTATGGTTATTTTGGCAATTGGGCAGCCTGTTCTTCTTTCGCCGTGAAAATCCGAGCCGCCGGTTATTGCAAGGTTATACCTCTTTGCAATCTCAAGATACTTCTCAACGGCTTGTGGAGTATGCGAAGGATAATACACCTCAATCCCCTGTAAGCCGTATTTTACCAAATCTTCAATAATATGGTCTCTTTGCGTGAGTCCTGGATGAGCTAGTACCGGCACTCCTCCGGCATCTCTGATAAGTTCAATTGCCTGTTGCGATGTCAATGTTTTTTTTGGAACATATGCAGGCTTATTATCTCCAATATATTTTGAAAATGATTCTACAATTGTATCGCAATAGCCGTGTTTCCAGATTATTTCAGCCACATGCATACGCCCAGGGGATCCTTGTCCGGCAAGGGTAAGGATTTCCTGTGAATTAATATTAACGTGAAGCTTATGTAATTTTTCTACCATGGCGTGAATACGATTCACACGGTCATTGCGCGATTGTTGTATTGTCTTTTGCAAAGAAATATTATATATGTCGATAAAATATCCAAGAATATGCACCTCAGAAGGGCTGAGATATGACGAAAGTTCTATTCCTGGTATAATATGGATATTTTTGTTCTGGCCATAGCGGCAGGCGATTACGAGTCCGTCAACGGTATCATGGTCAGTAATTGCAATCGTTGAGATACCACAGCAAATAGCACTATCGACAACTTCCTCCGGTGTCATGGTGCCATCGGAATAGGTAGTGTGTATATGCAGATCTGCATCCCCATAATGGATTTCTGGCACTGCCTGAAGAGCGGAGGAACACGTAACGTTTTTCAATTTTCCATTTCCAAATTGGTTATAAATCTTATCTAAAATTCCATTCACAAATGTTCCTGAGTTTTTTGTACTAAATTTTTTGGCAAGCTCTATTGCTTCGTTAATCGATACCTTTGGGGGGATGTCGTTTCTATATAATAATTCATAAACTCCCAAACGGAGAATGTTTTTGTCGATAATGGCCATACGTCGCAATTCCCAATGTTCTGTGACAAGTGATATCTTTTCATCGATTTCTTTCAGATGTAACCGGCAACCGTTGGTAAGTGCTATGGCGAACTGGTACACGTCATGCTTTTCCGTGCTTTTCTTGCAAAAACTATCTATTTCGCCAAGGATTTCATCGCCCCGCAGGTCAAGCTGGTAAAGGGCTTGAAGGGCGATTTCTCGGGCAATTGTTCTGTTGCGCATGGAATATTGCTATTATGTAAGAGTCCGAAATAAGGAGTCACTCGGGAGATGCGCTGAAATGAACTGTAACCGAAGTGGTCATTGTCTTTTCGCTGTTTGTACACCGGCCGATATCTGATCGACAAGATTTGCCATTTCTATTGCCGACAAAGCAGCTTCAGCCCCTTTATTCCCTGTCTTTGCGCCAGCGCGGTTAATGGCCTGCTCCAGGGTTTCTGTGGTAATAACGCCATATATGGTTGGAACACCCGTAGACAGTCCAACGTGTGCAATACCCTTGGCGGCTTCGTTTGCGACATAGTCAAAATGGGGAGTTTCTCCGCGAAGAATAGCACCCAAACAAACTAATGCATGATATTTGCGGCTCTCCGCTGCCTTAAGTGCCGCAATGGGTATTTCACAGGCGCCTGGCACCCAAAAAATATCAATATCTTCTTCTTTTACGCCATGTCTGGTAAACCCATCAAGTGCGCCTTCCAATAATCGTTGGGTTATAAAGTTATTATAGCGGCTAATAACGATCCCAAAAACCTTCCCGGTGCCAAGCAGATTCCCCTGGAATTCCCTCACCATACAAAGTCCTTACACCATTTTAAATTAAATGAAAACCCCAATATCTTAAACTAATATTCGTAATTAACAGCGTTGTATTTGTTGACGGTAACAAAAATACAACTTCGGAAAGACAATTTTTTGGTTTTGTTTTGCCCATATTATAGACGAAACCCATCCTATATTTCAGCAAAGATAATAGCATATACCGGTAAATCTTTCAAGGTTTTTCTATCAGGCAAGACCTCTCTCGCTCATTACAAAATTATCAATAAAATTTCAGAGAGGAGACCACGGAATTGCTCCTTGTAATTTTAGAAACGTGTCTGTATTATAAACCTTTTAATTTTTGTACAGCCGGGTATGCATTTATCGTCAATACAACACAAGGGGAGCCTGATGTGAAAGAAACGAAGCCTGAAGAGGCAAAGCATGAAACGGAAAGTATAAGAATGCCGTTAGGTGCGCATCTTGAAGAGATGAGACGCCGGGTCGTATATTCCCTTGTCTCAATTGTTCTCTGTTTTATCTTGTGCTGGTTTTTTAAAGTGCAGATATTGGATATAGCTAAAAGACCTCATAAGTATGCTATGGAAAAGGTTGGTCTTTCAACGGAATTGCAGGTATTAAGCTATCAGGAGGGTTTCTATGCGTATATGAAATTGTGCTTCATAACGTCGGTTTTTTTGGCCTATCCTTTTGTAATATATCAAATATGGCAATTTGTAAGCTCCGGGCTGTATAAAAGAGAGCAGAGGTACGTGCTTTTGTTCCTTCCCATATCATATGCGGCCTTCGTAGTTGGCGGGCTTTTTGGGTATTTTTTGCTCATTCCCTTTGGTTTGCAATTTTTAATCAGCATCCTTGGCCCGGGCATTCAACCTATCATTACCATGCAGGACTACGTCTCGTTTGTTTTTATGCTGACGGTAGCCTTGGGGCTTGTATTTCAGTTGCCGCTTCTCATGCTGCTCCTTTCAAAGATCAGATTCATTTCTCCGGATAAATTTATTGCATGGAGAAAGTATGCCGTCCTGGTAATTTTTATTATCGCCGCCATAGTCACGCCACCAGACCCTTTTACCCAGATCATGACCGCTATTCCTATGATTGTCCTCTATGAATTGGGAATACTCATTGCAAGGCCCACAAAGAAGGGGTTTACCTTTTTAGGCATGATTGTGGGAGGAGGGCTGATGCTGTTGTTTGTGTTTTATTTTTACCTAACGCACAAGGGTGGAGAAGTCAATTTGTTAGACACCAGGGGAGAGGTTCTATTTATGTATCCCGAAGGACGGGAATGGGAAAGGGTGTCAAACCATACCCATTTCCGGAACGGTATTGCCCTGAAAACCGGTGGCGAAGGAAGAACCGCTCTATCGGCAAAAAAAGGCGTCTATGTGGGTATGGATGAAAATACCGAAGTGCATTTTCTCGATCCACGAAAGATAAGGCTTACATCAGGCCAGATTCTCATTTCCACAAAAGGGTTAGAAATGCCATTGGAAATTGATACACCAAATGGGCGGATCAGAACTCAAGGTGGAACCTTGAACATTGTGGCAAAAGATTTTGTAACTATCGTAACCGCAGTGAAGGGTGATGCTATTTTGTTCATGGAGGGTGAGGAAAAAAAGTTATTGGAAGGACGTCAGCATAAGATGTCCATCGGCGGTGAACCCGTCGACATTGGAGCTATCATTACCTGGTCTGAAGGTGTGATCAATAAACCGGAAGGCAGTAAATAGCATTATGCCGTCTCCCTTCAAAGAGCGAATAAGCCAAATAAAATAAGCTGTTTTTTTGGGCATCTTTATACTAATTTATAGAAATTACGTCTCGGTCTTCTCGCGCTTAGGCTTAAGTTATGATAAAAAAGTTTGTCTGTTTCGTTTCTTCTCAATCCATGTTAACAGTTGTATTGTTATTGATCGTTGGTTGCGCACCGGTTATATCGAAACAAGTCCGGGAGCAAGTAAGACCAGATGTCACTTTTGAGGTGGTACTGAACGATCCTGAATGTTACAAAGGGCAAATGATCCTCTTGAGCGGAGTCATCATCGAAACCGAAAACACCAAAGAGGGCACTTTATTACAAATATTACAGTGCCCTCCTGGCTTCCGGGGAAAACCTAAAGACACCGATAAAAGCGAAGGGAGATTCCTGGCGCTTGATAACCGCTATCTGGATACGAATGTGTTTACTCATGGACGAGCTCTTACGGTTGCAGGAGTGGTTCAGGGAAAGCGAATTCTCCCTTTGAATAAAACAGAGTATGCTTACCCGCTGATTTATGTGAAAGAATTATACCTTTGGCCAGACACAAGGAGGTATGATACTCCTTCTCCTTCCGTTCATATTGGTTTTGGTGTTGGATATTCGCACTGATAAAGCTTGAAATGAAAGTAAGTGACCGCACTTCAGAAAATAGCACAAGATATTTTCCACAATGGCAAATTATCTCCTTAGTATTACACAATAATCTTGTTGATGATATGGTTATTAACTATTACTATTAATGAGAATACTAATTCTAGAAATGTATCTCTCCTCTGAAAAAGGGGTTAATCACAATGAAGAAAACCGACAAAGGCGTTGCCCGTTCTTATGGTATGCTGATTGTTATATTCTTATTCATGGTGAGTTGTGCACCGGTTATATCGAAACAGCTCAGGGAAAAAGTCAGACCGGATATTACTTTCAGTGCGGTACTCCACGATCCCGAAAGCTACAAGGGTCAGATGATTATACTTAGTGGAATCATTATCGAAACTGAAAATACAAAGGAGGGGACTGTGTTGCGAATCTTGCAGCGTCCTGCAGGATTTCGCGGGAAGCCTAAGGATGTGGATGCGACAGGCGGAAGGTTTCTTGCCCTTGACAACCGTTATCTGGATGTAAATGTATATAGCAAAGGGCGGTCAGTTACGATTGCCGGGGAGATTCTGGGAAAGAGGATCATTCCTTTGGGACAAATAGACTATCAGTACCCACTGATTTCGGTAGAAGAAATCTACCTCTGGCCAACGGAAAAAACATATCCCAGTCGTTACTATTATTACCCGCAAGACTATTGGTGGTTGCGGAGCCGCTATCCGTATTATTAATCCTCTAATATTTGAATATGACGAGATGTCTAACCCGAGTGCGCTGTGCATGTGTAGTGCTTGACGGTTTATTTTCCGTCAAATGCTGACCATGCCGAACTTTGTTGTAAGTTCGGTCGAATGATTGGCGCTACAATCTTCGTCAAAATGCTAAAATGTTTTTTTAGATGTTATGAAAACAAAAAAGATGTCCTTGTTGTTTTATAAACTCATGCCGGTTGGTTTGTTGTTGTCAATAGCTGGCTGCGCACCTGTTATTTCAAAACAAATCCGGGATCAGGTCAGACCAGAAACCACTTTTTCAGAGGTACTGAAGAATCCGGAACATTATCAGGGCCAAATGATAGTTCTTAGCGGGATTATTGTCGATGCAGAAAATACAAAAGAGGGAACTTTACTACAGATATTACAACGCCCTGCTGGTTTTCGCGGCCAACCGAAAGATGTGGACAAAACAGAAGGAAGGTTTTTGGCGCTTGACAGCCGGTACCTGGACACCTATGTGTACACCAAAGGAAGAGAGATTACTGTTGCAGGAGAAATTATGGGAAAGAGAACCCTGCCTTTAAATAAGATAGAGTATACGTATCCACTGATTCATGTAAAGGAATTATATCTTTGGCAAGTAATTAAAGATAGTGATTATATATCCTATCCTTATCCTTATTCCTATTTTTACTATGATAACTATTGGTGGTGGCGAACTCATTTTATTGATAGAGAAAGATGTCACCGAAGATCCAAAAAGTAATCTTGCGGGCATAAGAACCTGATGATTGTTTGATGCAGATTCACCATTCAGCGGTATCGTTGTTTCTGATAAAGCCTCGCCATGTATCCCCCATCTCCGGTATTTTCACCGGGTAAATAAGACTCCTCTGCGTCGAGATAATACTGGGATGTAGTATCAATAAATTTTTTTATTACATCCTGATTTTCTTCCGGTTCGATGCTGCAGGTGCTGTAAACTAAATAACCGTCAGATTTCATCAGAGCAGCGCCCGTCCTCAGGATCGAATATTGGAGAGAGGCAAGTTTGTGAATGTCTTGCTCTCTTAATCTCCACCGTGCTTCTGCGCGGCGTGCAAGTACGCCGGTATTGGAACATGGCGCATCAATGAGTACCCGATCGAACTGAATATGAAAAGGAACCCGGTCTTCCGATGCGTCAGCGCACACAAGGGAGACGTTCTGAATTCCTAACCGCAGACAATTTTTTTTGATCAACTGCAGGCGTTTTGAAGAAATATCTGATGCGTAAATCCACCCGGTGTTTCCTAATAATTCCGCAATATGGGTTGTCTTTCCTCCCGGTGCAGCACACAAATCTAAAACAGTATGCGATTTTTCTGCCTTGAGGAATTCTGCTACTTTCATGGCAGAAATGTCCTGCACATAGAACAGCCCCTCCACAAATCCCGGTATCTCTGAAACGACAATGTCATCAACAATAACGGCGTTCCCGATAGTGTGTGAGGAGATATTCTTTTGATCAAGCAGCGCAACAAATTCCCGGGCCGTTATCTTCCTTTGATTTATACGAAGGAATAGTCTTGGAGCACGATTGTTGGCTCTGCAGATTTTAATGGTATCTTCCTTTCCATGCCTGACGATCCATCGTTGTATTAACCACTCCGGATGGCTATACATCATTGAGAGATAGGAAGAGAGCCCTTCTCCGGGATTGGGGAATATCGGAGTGTGAAAGGTACACCAGGTGTCTTCGCGCCTGTGCAAGGCCATCCGGGGGTCGGTAATTTCCGCTGCAGGAGCAGATTTGTTGTGAATGTTGCGATCGATGGATCGGAGAACTGCATTGGTAAAATTAGCAGCGTCTGCACGACGGATTAATTTTTTTACCAGTTCTACAGATGTGTTTATTGCGGCAGAAGAGGGAATTTTGTCCAGATAGACGATCTGATAGAGACCTATCCGCAAGGCATACACTATCCAAGGCTCTATCCTGGCAAGCGGGATTTTTGAAAAACCAGAAATGAGGGTATCAAGGGACAGTCGATGGCGAGTAACACCATTTGTCAACTCGACAAGGAGTCTTTTGTCACGTTCAGACAAATCGCCGCGTGAGCATCTTTCGGCGAGCAATTCACGGGAGAAAACCTCTTGTTCGTCAATTGCCCGCAGGATACGAATACACTCATAGCGGATATCTGTCTTAGGTGAGGAATTTTTCAATCGCCTCTTTTACCTCATCCAGATATACATCCGTATCCTTACAATATCCGTGAGGCCTGAGATTGGGTACAGCAAATATTGCTTTAGACATAGCCGCCATCAAGCCCGTTCTGAGTTCCTTTTCGCAAGCGATCGCAATTACCCCATGGATGTCTTCATCCATTACCCTTTGAAGGGCTGCACGTCCCCCGCTGGCAAGGGTAATATGAACCCCGTACTTTTCAGAAAATTCTATCAAATCCTTGACTTTACATTTCCCGCAACGTTTACATTCGTTCAAATCGTTTTTAACATTCTGTTTACACTGCGAACTCTGAATGCAATGAGGAAATAAAATCAGCAAATTTTTTGGAGAGCACTTTTTCTTGCGAAACTTCATCATGAGGTTATTGATAGAAACAACTTTTTTATCAATAAATTCCATAGTACCTGCCTTTGTGTAAATGGTAAAAGGTTAGTTTGCCGTAGAAAATATCCGAACTTACGATACAAACATATTCCCAACGATCATTTTATGACCCCGTAAATAGTCCTGCGCATCCATCACACGCTTGCCCTCTGGCTGTAATTGTGTAATACAAATCGTCCCGTCCATCGTTGCCACATGAATTCCACACGGCATAATTTCATCAATCATGCCAGGGGTACAAAACGGTTTCGTTTTTGGCGCGTTATGAATCTGTGTCTTTTGTATAATAATCCTTACTTTTTCTTTCGAGTCGTTTTTGAGAAAATAGGTATACGCTCCCGGAGAAGGCGTCATACCTCGTACTTGATTATGAATTTTTTGTGTCTCCTGAGACCACAGAATCAAGCCCTGTTCCTTTTTTAATTTTGGCGCAAAGGATACGCCATTTTCGTCCTGTTTCGTGTAAGTAGCTATTCTTGTTTCTACGAGGTGTAAAGTATCTATCAATAGTTCTGCGCCCATTGCAGAAAGCCTTTTTTCTAGTTCCCCTGCATTTTCGTCCGGTGATAGCGGGGTTGTTTTTTGAGCAACAATGTCGCCGGCATCCATCCTGGCAGTCATAATTACGGCAGTAACGCCGGTGACGGTTTCACCCTGCATGATTGCCCAGTTAATAGGGGCTGCCCCACGATATTTTGGCAACAAAGACGCATGAATGTTCAGGCAGCGATATTGCGGAAGAAGGAGAACAGCATTAGACAAAAACTGGCCGAAGGCAACGACAACGATACATTCAGGCGAAAGGTCCTGGAGTTGTTTCACTACCGGTTCATCATTGACGTTGGCAGGCTGCAGAACATTGAATTCCAGCTCTAGTGCCTTTTTCTTTACCGGTGAATGGCTTGGAATTTTACTTCTGCCTTTGGGCCTGTCCGGCTGCGTGACAACCGCAACAATTTCATGTGTAGACGTTGCCAATGAGCACAAACTGGGAACAGCAAACTCAGACGTCCCCATAAAAACTACCTTCATTATTTAATAGATCCGTCTTTGTTCAAAATTTGTCTTTTCTTTTTCCCAGAACCCTATTACTTACACAGGAACTTTGGTGGCTTTGTAGAGCCGTTCGAATTCTTTTAACCGGTGAGATATCGCTAACCGATTTGAAGGACCCATTTTATCAATAAAAAGCTCTCCGTTGAGATGGTCCATTTCGTGCTGCCATGCACGGGCGGCCAGCCCCTCAGCATTGATCTCTATTTTTTGCCCTTTCAGGTTATACGCCTGCGCTTTAATCCGATGGGCACGAATAATCTTGCTCGTAATACCAGGAAAGCTCAAACAACCCTCTTCTTTATTCAACTCGCCAAAAGCTTCTATGATGATAGGGTTAATAAAAATCTTTTCCCCGTGACTCGTTCCGTCTACGTCGATAATAAATAGACGAACAGACCATCCCACCTGTGGCGCTGCAAGACCGACACCCTGGGCATGGTGCATTAATTCTATCATTTCTTCCGCCTTTTTGCATACTTCTGTATTAATTTCCTTGAGTGGTTTTGCCTTTTGACGAAGCACGGGTTCAGGATAAAGTAAAATATTCATGGCTATTATTTCTCATCTAACGTTAGGAATTTAAACATGAAGCGCATTCTTGTAAAGACGGGGTATGGGGAAAAGAAGTTTCCCTCGCAATACTCTAACGAGGCAAAGACTCTTACGGATAAAACCTGATTGTAAATTTTAATATCTCAGCTATGGATCTCCAGTTTAAAAATCGCACCAGTTCTAAAAAACCTTACTTGCCATTAGAAAAATGGAAGATAAAAGTTTTATTTAATTTTTTAATTATACAAAAACGGTTTAGTGAATACAAGCTTCTTTCCTTTTCCTAAGCTATTATTCAGTCAAAAAGTTAGCACTTTGTGTTTAAAAAATCAGTCTATATTAAATCCTGGCGCGGCTATGCCGCGCTGGGTATTTCGAAAACATCTTTCTTTCCCTGGAAACTTATTTACCCTTAATCCGCAAATACCGTGCAATGCCATTTCTTGTGATCAGACCAACAACTTTCCCATCTTCTATAACGAGAATCCTGCCTTTGTCCTCTTTTATCATTAATTCAAGCGCCCTCATGAGATCAGAATCGGGGGTTACTTCCCATTTTTTACTATGGGGAATCAGGATATTTGATACTTTTACTTTACTCCAATCCTTCCTAGGGACATCTTTAATCTCTTTAAGGGTTACAATACCCAGCAATTTTCCGTCGTCCATAACGGGAAACCCACCGTAACCATATCCGTATCTGAGAAAATATTTATCAACCACGTCCTCGATGGTAAGTGCGGAATTAAGGGTGACAATATCCCTTGTCATAGCCTCTTTGACTTTTATACCGGAAAGTATTTCGTGAAGGTTTGCTTGTTGCAGGCTCGACTGTGCTGCCATGTAAAGAAACCATCCCAAAAGCAACAGCCAGAATCCACCGGAAGAACCGGTAAAAACCAGAAGCAGTCCTAAAAAAAGAAAAAACAGGGCAATTGCTTGTCCAAAAGCAGCTGCCTTTTGGGTTGCACGGAAAAAATCTTTCGTCTTGCTCCAAAGCGCTGCCCTGAGCAGCCTCCCTCCATCCATAGGAAAGCCCGGTATGAGATTAAAGGCACCGAGAATAAAATTGATCCGTGCAAGGTAGAAAAAAAGCGCGCCAGGTCCACCTCCCGTGTTTATCGCAATCAGGAAAAAGATTGCCGACAGGAGAAAACTCGAAATCGGGCCGGCGATAGCAACCCAAAACTCCGCTTTTGGATGTGGCGGCTCTTCTTTCAACTGGGCAACGCCTCCGAAAATGAACAGGGTAATGCTTGCGATGGGAATACGATATTTTTGGGAGATGTATGAATGGGAAAGCTCATGGATGATGACCGAAACAAAGAGCAGCAAGGCAGCCAGTGTGCCTTTAATCCAGTAGGCTGCTACCGGAAGCTCCGGAGCCGCCTTTGGAAAGTACTGAGTAGATAGAGACCATGTTATCAAACCAAAGGCGATAAACCACGAAAAATGTATCAGTATTGGTATCCCCATTATTGTTGCAATTTTCCATGAGCCCGAAACCAAGGTTTTGTTCATTTTACACCCCTCTTTCTCCTTTTTTCGTTTAAATAGTTTATAAGGTAATAAGTAATTGAAAGGACAACTACGTTAGTTTGGTGTAGGCAGCAATTTTTCCCAGATTAGACATCAGGCTACTTTCTCAATGTGGAGCGAAGAATCTCTCCATTCTACAACCGCATCCTTGAAAATCTAAACGTTAAATTAGACCTAAAACAAGCGAGGTTTAAAAAACCTCGCCAATCATCCTAAATTCAGCCCTATT
>NZ_MJUW02000036.1 GCF_001753675.2 Candidatus Brocadia sapporoensis
ATTTAAAACATTTTCGGCAGTAAGGCTGTCTTTTTATCAGATGCAGAGACGTATGGCCATACGTCTCTGCACAAGACCCTTTACTTTGCGTCCCCCGATCACTCAGGGTTTGCCTTTATCGTCATGCATCTATATTATAGATCTAATAAAATTTATAATGTCTATAGTATGTTTTTGAGTATAAGCTCGAAATTTTATTTGCGTCAAGGAGAAAATCCAGAGAATTTAGTTTTATAAACCCCAAAATGACATTTATTGCACCTCATAGGGACAAGCATTTGCTACCGTTGTCATAAATACGCTCATATCAAAACAGGCAAATGCCTCGCCCTGCAATAAAGATCGAAATTCCATGCGTTAAAATAGTAATAACTATTAATATTTCAAGATAGTAACATCACAAACGGCTTAAAAATGTTGACAAAAAGAAGTCAGGCAGGTAATATCTGATGCTCTTTTTAGAGTGGGAAACGTTGCTTAAATTTCCTATAAATAAATTTAATATTCTTTAATAGATATTTGTACCGGTTTAGATGCAATTTGGAACTGTATGTATCATTGGCCCGGGGCTTATTGGTGGCTCCATTGGCCTGGGACTGAAAAAAAGGAATCTGGCAAAGACTGTCATTGGCGTGGGTCACAGGGCTGCCTCTATCGACAGCGCCCTGAAGATGCAGGCCATTGATAGAGGCGTCTTAAATATGGAGACGGCTATTCATGACGCCGATATTGTTATACTTGCCACAGCGGTGGATAAAATTATTGATATGGCGAAAAGAGTCATCCCCCGTATGAAACGTAACGCTATTCTTACCGATGTGGGCAGCACAAAAAACTACATCATTCAACAGATTACTCAAAACATAAGAAAAGATATTGCATTTGTTGGCGCACATCCCATTGCAGGATCGGAGCAAAGAGGCGTTGAGTTCGCTTCGCCGGATCTTTTTGAGGGTTGTAACTGCATCATAACGCCTTTAAACAAGGATTCAAAGGGGCTGGAAACGATTTCCTCTCTGTGGCAGCTTTTAGGCGCTAAAATAATCTGTTTAACCCCTGAACAACACGACGAAATACTTGCAAACGTGAGTCACCTGCCTCATCTGATTGCCTCATGTCTGATAAATTCCATTAAGCAAGAATATCTGGTTTACGGTGCCAGCGGATTACGGGATACTACCAGGGTCGCATCCGGTGATGCGGAGCTTTGGGTAAACATCTTTGATCACAATCGTGATAATCTTATAAGGTCAATCGATCATTTTATGGCGGAACTTGCCGGATTGAAAAGTGAACTGCTGAAGAAAAACGATGCTCTGTTATTTGAATGGTTAAAAAAGGCAAAGGCGTCACGCGATAAGGTATTTCATAACAACTCAAAATATCAGGATGAAAACAAATAAGTTTTATGTATAAACGAATTGAAGTGTTTTATAAGGACGAACTTCCGGATCCTCTGGGGAATGCTGTACGGTCAGAGATTGCAGCATTTGGTTTCCCGGGAGTTACCAGCGTTAGGGTGCGTCAGGTTTATATCATCTTTGGGAATGTGGGGGAAAACGATCTGGATACCATTGCTAAAAAGCTCCTGGTAGATACGATTACCCAACACTACCAGATTTCTGATTTCGAACTTCGGATTTTGGATTTTGGACACCATGTTGTCGAAATCAGCCGCAAACCAGGCGTTATGGATCCCGTTGAGCAATCAGTTTTGAAGGCGCTTCGTGATATAGGAATAAGCATCGATGGTGTTAAAACCGCTAAAAAGTATCTAATCGATGGGAATATGTCAAAGGAAGCTATTGGCAGCATAGCTACCAGGATCCTTGCAAATACAAAGATAGAAGAAGTCTTTATTTACCCTGAAACACCCAATTACGATCATGGCACGATCCGGTATTCCTTTAAAAAAGAGACGGTGCCTTTATTGCACGCAGACAATAAACAATTGGAAGAGATAAGTGCCCGTGGCCAGCTCTCTCTTAATTTATCCGAGATGCGGGCTATTCAGAACTATTATAAATTAATCAAGCGTGATCCTACCGATGTCGAACTCGAAACCATTGCACAGACATGGTCTGAACACTGCGTTCACAAAACCTTCAAAGGTATTATCGAATTCAATGGGGAGAAAATTGATAATCTCCTGCAAAATACCATTATGAAGGCCACTAAAGAGCTCAAGAAACCCTGGTGCGTCTCTGTGTTTAAAGATAATGCGGGCATCGTTCGGTACGATGACCAATACAATATTTGCTTCAAAGTGGAGACCCATAACCATCCGTCTGCCATTGAACCGTATGGAGGTGCTAACACGGGCGTTGGCGGTGTTATCAGGGATATCATGGGCACCGGGCTGGGGGGAAAACCTATCCTCAATACGGATGTGTTTTGTTTTGGTATACCGGATACACCGCAGGATAAAATTCCTAAAGGGGTTTGGCATCCAAAGAGAATTTTTAAAGGGGTCGTTGCAGGGGTAAGAGATTATGGCAACCGCATGGGCATCCCCACGGCTAATGGCGCTATTTTCTTTGATGATCGGTATATTGGCAATCCCCTCGTATTTTGCGGTACGGTAGGTCTTATACCAAAAAATAAGTGCCAAAAAGAGGCCCGACCCGGCGATCTCATCGTTGTTGCTGGTGGCAGGACTGGGCGCGATGGCATCCACGGTGCAACCTTCTCTTCAGCGGAATTGCACGAACAATCGGAACAGATATCTGGCGGTGCTGTGCAGATTGGCAATGCCATAACGGAAAAGGCATTGCTGGATGTACTTTTGCAGGCGCGTGACAGAGGACTGTACAACTGCATTACCGATTGTGGCGCAGGCGGTCTGTCTTCTGCCGTAGGAGAAATGGGTCAGGATCTGGGTGCGTTGGTAAATTTAGAAAGGGTGCCTCTTAAATACGAAGGTCTTTCCTATACGGAAATCTGGATTTCCGAGGCGCAGGAACGGATGGTACTCGCCGTTCCTCCAGAAAAAGAAAAGGATCTCCTTGAGTTATTTAAATCAGAAAATGTTGAAGCAACGATCATAGGGAGATTTACCCAAGATAAAGTACTGCGTCTGTTCTACAATGCTCATTTAGTTGGTGAAATAGAAATGGATTTTCTCCACAAAGGCATACCCAGGCTGGAACGTAAGGCAACATGGCATAGACCAACCTTTGAAGAACCAAGCCTGCCGGACAAAGAAGACTTTGGAGCAGACCTGAAGAAGATACTTTCTTCATGGAATATTTGCAGCAAGGAATGGGTTATACGTCAATACGATCATGAGGTACAGGGTAGCAGTGTTCTGAAACCTCTTCAGGGTCTTTGCAATGACGGGCCAGGTGACGCATGTGTTATTACGCCCAGGTTGGGATCCGGAAAAGGCATTATCGTATCTAATGGCATGAACCCGCGATATGGCGATATAGATCCGTATCATATGGCTTCATCAGCCATTGACGAAGCGTTGCGGCAGATCATAGCCGTTGGCGGGAGTTTAGAGCAGGTTGCGCTTTTAGATAATTTTTGCTGGGGTAACACCAACAAACCAGACCGTCTTGGCAGTCTCGTGATGGCTGCACAGGCCTGCTACGACATTGCCATTGCATACGGGACTCCATTTATCTCCGGAAAAGACAGCCTGAATAATGAATTTATCACCGATAAAGAAACAATTGTCATTCCACCTACTTTACTTATTTCGGCAGTTGCAATAATGGAAGATGTACGGAACGCCGTATCAATGGACATCAAGGAGCCCGGCAGCCTGGTTTATATCATAGGTCTCACTCGTCCTGAATTGGGTGGTTCGCATTACTATTATATCCACGGATACAAAGGGAATAATGTCCCGAAGGTAGATGCGGTCCTGGGGAGAAGGATCATGAATGCCCTTTCCCTGGCAGCGAGTAAAAAACTCATCAGATCGTGCCATGATTGCTCGGAAGGGGGTCTCGCAGTTGCTGCCGCAGAAATGGCATTTTCGGGTGGATACGGCATGGCACTTAATCTTTCTGCGGTTGCTACAGAAGGGTCTATTTGCCGAAACGATACCCTTCTCTTTTCAGAATCAAACACTCGCTTTGTTGTTGAAGTACGGCCAGAACATCAGGTGCAATTTGAGGGAATAGTAAAGGATATTCCGTACGGGTTGTTGGGAAAGGTTATACGAGAGCCGGTCTTCACGATTTACGGCTTAGACAATAAACCCGTGGTCAATGAAAGTATTTATGATCTGAAAGAGGCGTGGCAGGCGCCGCTGCGGTGGTAGCCCGATTGTACAGGGATTTTCATTTTGTTTGAGCGGATTACCGGATGGCATGGACAAACTTGTTTATCCATATCGTTTGAATATGCACACGGATTTGGAATATATCACACTGACAAACAGAGTTTGTCAGTGCCACCCTGTAACCGAAGACATAACTTGATTTTGCCTGAAAAAATAAACAGTAAAAAATGTGTAAAAATTTAGTTTTTTGAAAATATAGTGCCGATTCCTTGTGATCGACCTGTATGGGTATTTCATCGTGAGATCCATTAAACGATAATCCACTCGCACGACATATTTTCTTTTGTTCCGGTTATATAACACGGCAAAACTTCAACCAAATCCGCTCTATCGTTCGACAGATCCTTCGGCAGGCTCAGGATGTTGCGCCATGTATGGTGAACCTGTAGAACCATCACGACGAAGTCAAGGGGGGCAAAGGGGGGGTAAAAATATGCTATCCTCAGAATTTTTTCATTCGACTCTGTTTCCTGCCGGAAACGCATTTTTCCAACAAAGATTTTGATGTGCTGGCATACGCCTAAAGCCTCTTCCATGTCAAACAAGGATTTAAAGCAGGTGCAGGGAAGAGACCGTTGAAATTTACCGGTGAAGAAACCGGAAAACTCTTTGTTCGGTAAGTATGAAAACATAAAAGGATACGAAAAATGATACCTGTGGGCTTGATCCTTGCTTTTTTCATCCTATCAGGCCGTTGGTTCAGTCTCAAAATAAATCATTTCAAATTTTCCCCGATTTTAGCCTCAAAAATCCTCTGCCAAAGCATTTTGAGATTTTGAATTCTCCGACAATCTGTTTGGTTTTAGCAGGGCATCCTGATAAATCAAATGGCTACAGAATAAAGTTTCGCCGCTGACAGAAATTTTCCTTCGATAAAGGTTTTGTAGCGATGGACGCTATACAGGTGAACCGTCTATTCAGTAAGATTCTGGTCAGAAAAATATGAGGAATATTGTAACTATTCAGCGTACATTCGCTCACAAACCCTATGAGTGAACAAAATATTGATTCTGTAATCCTGAAGGGATGTCATTATTATAGCATATCGTTATGCAATGACGGTTAACCCTGTAGA
>NZ_MJUW02000080.1 GCF_001753675.2 Candidatus Brocadia sapporoensis
CGCCCTACACTAAACTCTATGGGGTAAAGTGTCCAACTAATATTGACACAGAGGGGTGGCATCGGATTGTGCTACGAGGAGATGATCTATCACGGTCAGGCTGCCCCAAATTTTAACATCCTGGAAGAGCCTGCCAATTCCCATCCGGGCGACTTGGTAGTCGGATAGCCCATTCATTTTACGAGAGTTATAGAATATTTCATCCGAATCTGGCCTGATATGGTTAGTTTTCGTAATAAGGTTGAAAAGGGTTGTTTTACCCGCACCGTTAGGGCCGATGAGTCCAACGATTTCTCCTTTTTTTATGGAGAGGCAGACGTTCTTTACCGCCATAATTCCATTAAAAGACTTTGATACCTTATTTAACACTAAAATTTCATCCATCTTTAAACACTCCCGAGTTCCTTATCTCCCGCGATACCCCAGGGACGAAATCTTGCAAGCAAGATCAGTATCAAGGCATAAATAATCTGTCTGAGGTTATGCGCTATTGAATCAGGCAAACCAACGAAACGGAGGAATTCCGGGATGAGTAACATGAACAATACGCCAACAATAGGGCCTTTAAAATTGCCAGTCCCGCCTATGAGGACAATTGCAAGGATGAATATCGATTCATCAAGGGTGAAGCTGGTGGGATCAATGTATGTTATATAGACGGCGTATAATCCGCCTGCAATTGCTGCGACACCACCGCTGATTACAAAGGCAAGAATTTTAAATCTGACAACATTCTTTCCCATGGAAACGACCGCTTGTTCTTCTTCCCGTATGGCTTTTAGTACCGTGCAAAAAGGGGATTTATAAAGGCTATATTTAAAATAGATTACCAGCACTGTTATATTAGTAGTGAATACAAAAAATTCCGGTAACGTATCAACTTTGAAACCGAAAAGGCCTGGCCTTGGAATCCCGACTATTCCATACGGCCCTCTTGTAAGACCAACCCAATTGTAGAGGATGCCAAAGATAATGACCTGAAAGGCAAAAGAGGATATTGCAAAATAATCTCCCCTGAGTTTTAAAGAAGTATATCCAATGCAAAGGGAAAAGATAGCGGTAATGAATACTGCGAATGCAAGAGATGGAAAGAAATTAAGCCCGGCATGCATCATGAGGAGAGCGGAAGCGTACGCCCCTAATCCATAAAATGCTGCATGAGACAAGGAAAGAAGTCCGGTATAACCAACAACCAGGTTGAGGGACAATGCTAATATAGCGTAGATTTCAATCATAATGAGCAGGTGAAATGCGTAATTCATAGCTCTTCTGCCCTCTTTTTCATCTTCAAAACACCGCCTGATTGGTAAAGAAAAAATACTATTAAGACGGAAAACGTAACCACACTTTCCCAACGTCCGGAGAAATACCATACCACGAGATTTTGGGACATGCCAATAAAGAAGGCGCCTGCAATTGTTCCTTCAATCCGCTTAACTCCACCGAGTATTACAGCCGTTACTGCATTAAGTAGCGGCATCATACCCATATAGGGGTCTAGGCCAACGTCCAGACCAGTTAAAATTGCTGCTATACTGGCAAAGAATGAGCCTATCGCAAAAACAATGAATCGCATCTTTTGTAAATTTACACCACGGAATTCCAAAAGGCGTGCATTACAGCCCATTGCCTGGATTGTTTTTCCTATCCTTGTATAGTGCATAAAAAATAGGGAAAGTATGGCCAATATAAGAAACGTGAAAAATTGTACGACCTGTATTTTCGTAAGAATAATTCCACCAAGATGGACACTAGCTCCAATCTCATATGACAGGAGTTTGGTTTCATTACCAAATATGAGTGCAATTATATTAATTATTAGTATATAAACACCCAGGGAACTAATTAAATAAATTCCGTGTGAGGCTCTTTTTTCATGTAATGGTTTGTAAACAAGGAATTCAATCAAAATACCGGCAACAATAGTCAAGATAATCGCAAGGATTATTGAAATAGCAAATGGTAAGTGCCAGGAAAGTAGGGCGTACAGTAAATAAGCTGCCACCGTATACACAGCGCCATAGGCAATATGGAAAAAATTGGTTGTGCTGTAGATTACACCAAAACCTATTGCCATGATCGAAATAAGGCTTCCTGTGATTATCCCGTTTGCTATAAGTTGAAGTATCATAATGTTTTCCTTTTAGGGGGGAATTATAACACGGAGACATAATAATAAATATCCTAAAAATATCCATAAAATATTTTCCTGTAAAATTTATTGCCTATGGCATCAAGACGAGTCTGATTTTGTAGATGCATTCGTGAATGCCTTTTAATGGGTTTACTGTAATAGTTTAGCACCCCCACCTGACCTCCCCCATCGGGGGGGAGGAAGTGTTTTTCCCCGCCCCTGGCGGGAGGGGATAGGGGAGGGGGGTGGACTGATACAATTTACTTTGGTGAGAAGCAAGAAAATGAACCCGTAAAGGTTACGCAATATATTATCGACGATCATGGACGTAAGGAAGCGGCACTTATTGAGATCGTAGAACTTAACCGGCTGGAGGAATTGTTTGAGGACTTATCAGATATAAAATCTATTGAAGACAGGAAAAAGGAGCCTAACGAAGATTACGAAACCTATAACAATAAAAGAAAGTCACCGTTATAAGGTAGGTTTTGTTTTTCGTCCTGAGGATAAAAGATGCGCAGCATTTTTCGTGATGCCTGCATCGCGCAATTTTCTAGACGGACGGTGCTGAGTCAAACTGAAATAAGATAAAATTCTGTGTCAAAGAAAATATGAGGGGAACGTTTTGGGAATAGTTTGAGGATGTTATTTCTTTGCAGGTCAAAAACACAAAGTCTTTGACCTGCAGGAGATTATTTGGGGTGAGCGACGGGATTCGAACCCGCGACCCTTAGAGCCACAGTCTAATGCTCTATCCAACTGAGCTACGCTCACCACAACATTGGACTGTGCAAGATAAACGGAATATTTTCATATGGCGCGCCAGGAAGGACTTGAACCCTCGACCGCCGGATTAGAAATCCGATGCTCTATCCAACTGAGCTACTGGCGCAAATAATTACTATCTTATAAACATAATTTTTTCTATTTATAACAAAATTATGTGTCTTTGCAAGAGAAAAAAACATCACCGGCTTGCAAATAAAAGTACAAGGCTATCGATTCCTTTTAAGATAAAGAACTATTACCTGATTTTGTAATGGTTGCGCGTACAGGATTTAAACAATGCTTTTTATACGGCACGAATTCTCGTTATCAAAGATGACGTTACAATTATTTGTCATGCACTTTTATGGAACGCATGCTATAATTATTGCATTATCGGGGGGTGTTATACATTGCCAATATCATTTTTCGTAACCGTTTAGCTTTTTGAAAGGAATTTCCCCCTGCATTTCATATGTACGGTAAGAGACGAAACATCTGCTGCATTGTGACACATCCCTAAATCCCCTCTTTTTATAGGGGACTCTTGCTCTCCACTCTTAAAAGAGGGGCTGAGGGTGTGTTTGATTCGAGCAACCGCATTATCTTATATGAAGTGCAACAACTTGAATGTTACCGGGATTTTTCAAAAAACTGAATTGTTGTCTTTTTGTGAAAGGAAGAGAGATTATGTCGAAGGGAAAATTGCCCCAACAGTATCTCCGGATTAAAGAGAAGCATGAAAAATATTTCAACGCGGTCGAGGAGCTTGGTAAGGTTGTAAAACAGGAAGGCCCTCTGGATGAAAAGACTGCGCATCTGATTCAACTTGCAGCAGCGGTAACGGCTCATTCAGAAGGCGCCGTACACAGCCATGTAAGACGGGCGCTTGAGATAGGAGTAACCCCGGAAGCAATACATCATGCAATCCTTCTTCTTACCAGTACCGTTGGATTTCCAACGGTTGTTGCGGCGTTAAGTTGGGCTGAAGATATTATAAACAACGAGAAAATGTAACAATTTATACCTAGCGACATAAGTTTACACCTGCCAGTCATTCCGGGATTGACCCGGAATCCAGTATTTTTCTGGATTCCCGCTTCCGCGGGAATGACATGTTCGTATCTGATTAATGACGCTGTGTACAGCTCTTTGAAAAACCGTGCATTTACGGATAATTCGCACAAAACAAAAAATGCAACACGGGTGGTTTGTCTTCCGCCTTACCCGGACTACAAAGGAATAGCGTTGCCTTTTCAAAGAGCTGAATGGTTGAGGAAAAATTCAATACTATATAGTAGGCTGGTGGATACTACGTTTGTGGTGCATGGGGCGAATATGATCTAGTGCAGCATAACCCTCTTGTCGATATGTTTTACACACCGCAACATTGAAAAAATAAAGCAAATGGTTGATTCAACATTATGAGCAAAGCTCATTTCGGTTAACGAATAAATGTTTGTAAACGAATTCTTGATGGGTAAGATTTTTCAGATTTTTACCTTCAGTATCTATAGCGTTCCTATCCGAACTATTATCCTTGCAATTTTTATGAAAGGATGTGTCTTTAACGATATGAATCCAAATAATGGCAGCGTTCCGTCTGCGACCCAACCGGACACGAAAGCTTCTCAGAAAAGAAAACCGAATCGCTTGATCCATGAAAAAAGCCCATACCTGCAGCAACATGCATATAATCCTGTTGACTGGTATCCCTGGGGTGAAGAGGCATTTCAGAAAGCTATCAGGGAAAACAAACCCATCTTCCTTTCTATTGGTTATTCGACCTGCCACTGGTGTCACGTCATGGAATCCGAATCTTTTGAGGATGAAGAAGTTGCAAAACTATTGAACGAAAACTTCGTGTCGATTAAGGTTGACCGGGAAGAACGGCCAGATATAGATAATGTGTATATGGCCGTTTGCCAGGCCATAACCGGCAGCGGTGGTTGGCCTCTCAATATCTTTTTGACACAGGAGAGAAAGCCATTTTATGCCGGTACCTATTTTCCCAAAACGGAACGGTATGGAAACCCCGGGTTTATTGCGATTCTCAAAAAGATTTCCGATTTATGGAAAACCAATGCGGAAAGCACTATTGCATCGGGCGAACAGGTGACGAAGGTTATACAATCCATGGTCCCCACAACGCCAGGTGGACTTTTAACCAGTGAGATAATGAAGCTTGCCTATGAACAGTTAAGAGACACCTTTGATAACATTTATGGTGGATTTGGTTCATCACCCAAGTTTCCTACCCCTCATAATTATACTTTTCTCCTTCGGTGGTGGAAACGAAGCAACACCCCTCCCGCGTTGGATATGGTAGAAAAAACTCTGGAGCGGATGAGCCGGGGTGGCATATACGATCAGTTGGGAGGCGGGTTTCACCGGTATTCTACGGACGAATACTGGCTTATCCCTCATTTTGAAAAAATGCTTTACGACCAGGCATTATTAGCCATCGCTTATACTGAGGCATATCAGGCCGCAGGAAAAACATATTATGCTGACATCGTAAAAGACATCTTCCGGTATGTTTTAAGGGATATGACTTCCCCGGACGGTGGCTTTTATTCTGCAGAGGACGCAGACAGCGAAGGGGTTGAGGGTAAGTATTATGTATGGACTCCTGATGAGATCGTAAAGATTTTAGGTGAAAAAGACGGGAAGATTTTTTGTGATTATTACGACGTCTCCGATGAAGGCAATTTTGAAGGAAAGAACATCCTGCATGTTGATAAGCCGTTTGATGCCTTTGCCAAACTGGAGGGCATCAGTCCGGATAAACTCCAGGAAATATTACGTACATCCCGGGAAAAACTTTTTGCCGTTCGGGAGAAGCGCATTCATCCTCACAAAGATGACAAGGTGCTTACCTCATGGAATGGTTTAATGATTGCTGCGTTTGCCAAAGGTGCACGGGCATTAAACGAACCAGGGTATATACAGCCGGCAGTGCGTGCAGTCAACTTTATTTTGGATACCTTGCGTGATCACAACGGATCATTGTTAAGGCGACATCGTCTGGGTGAGTCCGCAATTCCAGGATATCTGGACGACTATGCCTATTTTGTCTGGGGTCTGATTGACCTTTACGAGGTCACGTTTGAGACAAAATACCTGAAAATGGCATTAGAGATAAACAAGATTATGATTGAAAATTTCTGGGATGAAAAAGGGGGGGGCTTTTTCTTTAGCGGTAAGAAGAACGAACAACTGATTGCCCAAACTAAAGAAGTTTACGACGGTGCAACTCCTTCTGGAAACTCCGTTGCCTTTCTCAATCTATTTCGTTTGGGACGGATGACGGGAAATCAGACTCTGGAAAAAATGGCGGAACAAATTATAAAAACCTTTGGAGAAACGATACGACAGTATCCAGCAGGCTATACTCAATTTCTGTGCGCCTTGGATTTTTCTCTGGGGCCGACAAAAGAGATTGTCATTGCCGGAGAGCCAAATCAGAAAGACACGGAGCAGATACTTACGGCGATAGGAAAGCGGTTTCTGCCGCGACAGATATTGTTGCTCCGTTCTCAAAAAGACAAAATTCTGGAAGAAATTGCGCCATTCGTGAAAGAACAAAAACCCATCGACAACAAAGCCACTGCTTACATCTGTGAAAACTATGCTTGTAAGGCGCCAATTTGTGATATAGATAAAATCATACACCTTTTGGAGGCACCTTAAAACAATTTGTTTCTCTATCATGAATAGTTATATTGCATTCTACATTGTTACCGTCTCTGCAATTGTCTGGCTCGTATTGCTCTTTATTCCGAAACGCTGGCGCATCTCTGAACGCTGGGATATCACCGATGAATTACCGGTAATGATTCGACCATTGCCGACGTTGTCCGTCATTATACCAGCGCGGAATGAGAGTTCATCTCTTCCCATAACAATGCCTTCCTGGTTAAAACAAAGCTATCCGGACTCAGAAATTATTCTGATAGACGATGAATCGAGTGATGGCACAGCAGAATGTGCCAGGGAAATTTCAGCACCGGCAAATGGTAAGGTTCAAGTCCTTGACGGTAGTCCGACTCCATCCGGATGGAGTGGAAAACTCTGGGCACTTGAGCAAGGGGTAAGGATTTCATCCGGCGAATGGTTGTTGTTTACCGATGCAGATATTTACCACAACCCGCATCTGTGGCAGGGATTGGTAGCAAAGGCAATAGCAGAGCAACGGGAACTAGTTTCATTAATGGTACTCCTGGATACCCGTGGATTTTGGGCGCAATTCCTTATTCCTGCATTTGTTTATTTCTTTCATTTTCTTTATCCTTTTACAGAAGTAAAAAATATACGGTCCGGAACATCAGCTGCTGCTGGTGGATGTATCCTTGTCTCACGAAAGGCATTGAATGCAATAGGAGGGATAGCCAGCTACTGCGAAGCATGGATTGACGATATTGCTCTTGCGGTAAGAGTTAAACGAGCCGGTATGCCGATTTCACTTTCATTGACAAAATCGGCAGTCAGTATTCGTCCGTATTTTAAGCTTCATGAGATTTGGAATATGGTTGCCCGTAACGCTTTTGCGCAGTTGCACTATTCATGGTTTCTATTATTGGGAACGGTAATCGGCTTGTTTATCTTATTTGTATCTCCCGTAGTTGGGATAGGTATTTCAGCAACAGGTAAAACCGCCATAATGGTACCCTCTGGTATTGCCCTGGTATCCATGTCTTTTACCTATCTGCCCACCATTCGTTTTTTTAATCTGAACAAGGTGAGGATATTCTCGTTACCCGTTGCAGGCTTTTTGTACCAGGCAATGACCGTATCTTCTGCCATAAATTTTATTTTGAACCGCCGAGAATGGCGGGGAAGCCGCAGAAAAAAAGACAAACAGAACGAATCTGTAAAAAACAATATGTCTGCGAACAACATCTTTTAAGTCGTATAAAATAGCGCAATCCGCCATAATTAAGAGAGAGGGCAAAATTACAGAGCCTGTCATAAAGGTTCATTAAAACGCCAAAGATCAAAAAATCATTTCAAGAAAACCAGGCCTTCATATCCCGTAAGTCGTTTTTTTGTGGGTATTCACGAAAATATATTTCGTCTTGCCACACCAGTTTTTATAGCCGCATCCGCCACTGCCTTAGCCACATCCGTATGCACTTTTTCATTGAATACACTTGGTATAATGTAATCCTCGGAGAGATGCTCTTCCTCAATAGCATGTGCAATGGCATAGGCTGCGGCCATATTCATAGTGTCATTAATTGTCGTTGCCCCGCTATCCAATGCCCCACGGAAGAGACCGGGGAAACACAGCACATTATTGATCTGATTATGATAATCTGAGCGTCCGGTAGCAATTATCCTTGTAATGCCCTCGATTGACTCAGGTTCTATTTCCGGATCAGGATTTGCCATGGCAAACACGATAGAATCCTTTTGCATCGTTTTTACCATATCTTTTGTAATCGTATTGGGCCCGGAGACGCCAATAAAAACATCTTTTTCTCTTATTGCGTCAGAAATTGTTCCTTGTTCATTTTTTGGATTTGTGATCCGTGCAAGTACTTCTTTCGCCGGATTCATATTAGCCTTTCTCCCTTTGTAAATGATGCCAGAAGTGTCACAGACCACAATGTCCTTTATTCCAGCATGTATAAGCATATGCGCTATTGAAATTCCTGCAGCGCCGGCGCCACTGATGACGACGGAAATAGTTTCCATTGATTTTTTTACCACTTTTAAAGCGTTAATGAGACCAGCGAGACAGACAACGGCAGTGCCATGCTGATCGTCATGAAAGACGGGAATCGGTAAGATTTCCTTCAGCCGCCGCTCGATCTCAAAACACCGGGGGGCGGCGATGTCCTCGAGATTTATTCCACCAAACGTGGGAGAAATGTTTACCACGGTCTTAACGATTTCATCAGTATCTTTGGTATTCAGCAAAATGGGAAATGCGTCGATATTGCCGAATGCCTTGAACAACATTGCTTTGCCTTCCATAACAGGCATTCCGGCTACGGGACCAATATCACCTAATCCCAGGATTGCCGTGCCGTCCGTAACAACGGCAACGGTATTCCTGGTTATCGTATATTCTCTTGCCAGTTCAGGATGTTCATGAATTGCCATGCATACCTTGGCTACCCCTGGCGTATATACCCGCGAAAGGTCATCAAAGGTTGTGATGCTAATGCGGTTACTTATGTAAATCTTTCCCTTTTCGTGGAGTTCAAAGACCTTGTCTTTAACAGAAATAACCTCAACAAGGTTTTTTCCAAGAGTCAAAAGTGAATTCATGATTTCTTTGACTTGTTCGTCGGCGCTTACATAAACAGCCAGATCCCTGATTTTACAATCCTTGTCGACTTTAACAATTTGAATATTACCCATGCTTCCACCCGACGTACCGATGGCCGTAAGCACCTTGCCCAGGGTACCTGGTGAATTATTGAGCTTTAAACGAAACGTCACAAGATTTTCTACAATCCTCATAAATATGTCACCTCCTAGTTATAGCCCGGGCATGCGTACGATTTCCTCAACGCGCCGAGTGGTTCAAGGGTATTAGATGGCACTTGATTGCCCATATTATATCAGTATAATATGGAATTTTACTAACTATTTATATTGAGTGGTGAACGGTACCGTATATGAAGATACTGGTTATTTCAGACATTCATGGTAATCTTGCGGCGTTAGAAGCAGTATCAGAACGTGCCGATATGATTTTTTGTCTTGGGGATATTGTGAATTACGGTCCCTATCCCGATCGCTGTATCGAAAGGATTAGAGGTTTAACCAATACCGTAGTTCGTGGGAATCACGATAATGCCATTGGCAGAAACATGGATTGTGGATGCTCCGTAAAGTATCAGGAACTCAGTAATGCCGGGAAAGTATTTACGAAAACTGTTTTAAGTGCTGAGGAAAAAGACTATCTTGGGAATTTACCCATAACGTCACTTATAGAGAGAGAAGGAAAGAAATTTTTATTATCACACGGATCGCCAGGTGGAGACATTTATAAATATCTTAGGCCAGAGGTTTCCGATAAGCAATGGGAGTCTGAATTAAAGGATATTTCTGCCGATGTCGTCTTTCTCGGACACACTCACTTGCCCATGATGCGTGTGATTCATGGCGTTACCATTGTAAACCCGGGAAGTGTCGGGCAGCCGCGAGATGGCGTGCCTATGGCATCGTACGCAATATGGGAGGACGGCCGTATCGAAATAAAACGGGTTCGTTATGATATCGAAGCAACAATAAAAGGATTGCATGAGACCGAAATTCCCCCTCATCTTATTTCCGTACTAGCAAAGATTTTAAGAGAAGGCGGAATATAACTGATTTTTTCAGCAATTCGTTGACAGAGATTTTAATTATTGTATAATAAATAAATTTGTAAAATAAGTTTACGAAGGTTTCATTTCAAAAAGATTATTTAGGGTAAGATCGCTATGTCAAATGGAACAGAAATGGGTGACAATCCATCTGAAAAAATGGAAGTTGTGCGGTCCTCCGAGGTGTTATTTACAGAACAACAATTGATAATTCAATCTTTAAAACAGGAGCTTGAAGTAAATAAAAAAAGAATCGCCGAACTTCAGGACTCGATACGGCGCCTGACAGCAGATTTTGAAAACTATAAAAAATGGACTGCAAAAGAACGGCAAACAATCGAACGTACCGCTGCAGAATCACTCATTAAAAAACTTTTGGATATGTATGAAAGTTTAGGAAAGGCAGTTTCTACAAAAACGGATACAAAAGAAAATGATTTCATTGAAGGGATTAAAATGATTTACAAGGAATTTTCACGTATCTTAAAATCAGAAGGTCTGGAACCAATACCTTCTGTGGGTTTACCTTTAGATGTTTATAAGCATGAGGTCGTGATGCAAAAGGTCAACGATGAGGTACCTGAAGATACTGTATTGGATGAGATCCAGAGAGGTTATCTATTAAATAACTTTGTGTTAAGAGCCGCAAAAGTGGTAGTGTCTCAGAAATCGGCGATACCGGAAAATACACAGAATTCAGAGAAGTCAGAAGAGGATAAAGGAGGTTAAGAAATGGCAAAGATTATTGGCATAGACTTAGGAACAAGTAACTCCGCTGCATCCGTTTTGATCGGCGGCAAACCCACGATTATTCCTAGCGCAGAAGGCGCAACCATTGGGGGAAAGGCATTTCCTTCGTATGTCGCCTTCACCAAAGACGGTGAAAAATTGGTGGGTGAACCCGCGAGGAGGCAGGCTGTGAGCAATCCGGATGGTACTATTTATGCAATTAAGAGAAAGATGGGGACTGATTACAAAGTTACGATTCGTGGGAAAACCTTCACTCCACAGCAAATTTCAGCGTTTATCCTCCAAAAGATAAAGCAGGATGCTGAGGCATTTCTTGGGGAGCGGGTTGAAAAGGCAGTAATCACGGTTCCGGCGTATTTCAATGACAATCAAAGGCAAGCCACGAAAGATGCTGGGACTATTGCAGGATTGGATGTTGTCCGTATCATAAATGAACCAACAGCTGCATCGTTGGCGTATGGGTTGGATAAGGTTGAAGAATCCCAAAAAATTCTGGTGTTCGATTTGGGAGGAGGTACCCTTGATTGTACTATTATGGATTTTGGTCAGGGAGTTTTTGAGGTGGTATCGACAAGTGGCGATACTCAATTGGGTGGCACGGATATGGATAACGCCATTGTTGATTACCTGGTGTCTGAGTTCAAGAAGGAATATGGAATCGATCTCAAAAATGACAAAATGGCTATGCAAAGATTGCGCGAAGCGGGAGAAAAGGCCAAGATCGAACTTTCTACAACTTTGACTACGGATATTAATCTCCCCTTTCTTACCGCGGATGCCTCGGGACCAAAACACTTTACCCATGCCATAACCAGGGCAAAATTAGAACAATTGGTATCACCGATTGTCGATCGTTGTGGTCATTCGATTGAACAGGCATTAAAGGATGCCAAATTAACGCCAAATGACATTCACAAAATCATTTTGGTGGGGGGACCAACCCGGATGCCTATTGTTCAGAAATTTGTGGAAGATTATGTTGGTAAAAAGATAGAACGGGGCGTTGATCCCATGGAGTGTGTAGCTATGGGTGCTGCGATACAGGCTGGAGTTTTGTCAGGAGAAGTCAAGGACCTCGTTCTTCTTGATGTAACTCCTCTGTCACTTGGAATAGAAACCCTTGGTGGTGTGTTTACTCATTTGATTGAAAGGAATACCACGATCCCAACGAAAAAAAGTCAGGTATTTACAACGGCAGAGGATAATCAGACAAGTGTAGAAGTGCATGTTCTTCAGGGCGAAAGGTCAATGGCCAGGGATAATGTAACCCTGGGAAGATTTCATTTATCCGGCATCCCACCTGCACCGAGAGGCGTTCCCCAGGTTGAGGTGTCATTCGATATCGACGCCAATGGTATCATTAATGTCCATGCAAAAGACCTCGGGACAGGAAATGAGCAAAAGATTACTATTACGGCGTCGACCAAATTAAATAAGGAAGAAATTGACCGTATGGTTAAGCAGTCTCAGGAATATGCAGACCAGGATAAACGGGCAAAAGAAAGGGCTGAAACGAAAAATAAGGCAGATAATCTGGCTTATAGCGCGGAAAAGACCCTCAAAGACGTAGCCAGCAAGGTCGAGGCATCTCAGAAGCAAAAGATTGAGTCTGCAATTAAGGATTTAAGGGAATCGATTAAAACGGAAGATGAAAAAGACATGCAGCAAAAGATGGATGCTTTAACCAGTGCCTTGCACGAAATCAGTGCAAAAGTATATGAGCAATCCGCCAAGCAAGGAGAACAGCCTCCTCCACCTCCGTCTGGAGAAGAAGAGAAGAAGAAAAAAGGGAACAAAGATGATGAAATAATCGATGCAGATTATGAAGTGAAAGAATAGGTTTTAAATCGGTTGTACCTTCTTTGTGAATCGAACGTTTAAAAATGAATAGATAACTTCGTACTATCTTTTTAAAGTGTCAGCCGCCAAAGTTCAGAATTCAGAATAGAAATTCATATTGTGTATTGACGTGGTAATACCTTTTCTGAATGCTGAATTTTGGTTTCTGGCTCTTTTTTTGATTGTCTTACCTTCCCTCACTATGATTTTCGCCTTGCATGTTAATCTTATTCAGATTGCGGTGGCTTTTCTCATAGACATCGTCATAGGCGATCCTCAATGGTCATATCACCCGGTTCGACTTATTGGAAGATTTATAGGGCAAACAGAATTAGCATTGCGAAGACTCTCTCTTCCGGAACGTATCAGTGGAATTTTGTTAACCATGTTTGTTGTACTGTGGACGTATCTGACATTTTTTTGCGTAATGTCCATTGCAAAACAGGGCGGTTTTTTTTGTGAAATTGTAACCGGCGCTGTTTGTATTTATTTTGCAATTTCTATAAAGAGCCTTGCTGATGAAGCAAAGAAGGTTATGACGGCTCTCAAAGAAAATGATTTAATAAAAGCCAGGCAAACCTTGTCACGGATTGTAGGCAGGGATACAGCACATCTTACCGAAGAACAAATAATAAGAGCATGTGTGGAAACCGTTGCAGAGGGTAGCGTCGACGGCGTTGTGTCACCATTGTTTTATTCCTTCCTGGGAGGGCCTGCGGGAGCAATGACTTATAAAGCCGTAAATACCCTGGATTCTATGGTGGGATACAAGAACGAGAAATATATCCGCTTCGGCTGGGCATCCGCGCGTTTTGATGACGTAGTCAATTATATCCCGGCGAGAATGAGCGCCGTGTTGATTCCTCTCTCCTCATTTCTCTGCGGTTATGGTTTTTTAAGATCTTTGCGGACCACTTTTCGTGACGGCCGTAAGCACGAAAGCCCTAATAGCGGTATTCCTGAGGCTGCGATGGCAGGGGCGTTGGGAGTCCAGCTAGGGGGGCCCAGCAGTTATCAGGGTGAGATCATAGAAAAACCCCTAATAGGGGATGCTCAGAATCAATTAACTCTGAAGTCGATTGATCATGCTGTAAAAATCCTCCGAGTTATGTCTGTTTTATTTTTGTTCTGTGGAATTGGGGTTATTTTGTGCATAAAATATCTGGTATTTTAGAAATCCTTGATCCACGTTCAAAAATTATATCATTTCTTGCAATCATCAGTTGCATAATCCTGACCCCCATTACCCGTTTCAAAGATTTTGAACTCTATTTTCTGGTATTACTGGCAATAGTATTGCTCTCGCGGATTACACCAGGACAAATTGTTAAAAAAATGTCCATTTTGATTCCGTGTATATTTTTCATTGCGATGTTTGTGCCTTTTGTAAAGGAAGGATTTGTCTGCTGGTCAATGAAAATAGGTTATTGGAAATTAGAGATCACGAATAGGGGCGCTTTAGCATTTCTCAACATTGTTGTCAAGTCGAGCTTGTCATTTCTTTTACTCATAATTGCCTCATCAACGACAACTTTTTCAAATTTTATTAGGGGGTTAGAATTGTTTCGTCTGCCACGTTTTCTGATTTTGCTGGTGTCCTTTATTCATCGTTGTCTTTTTGTATCCTTATACAAGGCGGCGCAGCAGTTGCAGGTTAGTTATCGATGGTTTATTGGATCTCAGTACAGAATCCCGTCTCGAGTTCTTGGATTTGTGGCAGGAATGTTAAGTACCAGGACACATGAACGGCTTGAAAAAAGATATGAGTCTGCGGCCTATCGCAGGTTTCAAAAAGAAATACCCCACGTGATAGATTTTAAAATCTCATCTCTGGATATAGTATTTGTAACGTGTATAATTGCTTCTTTACTATGCATTGCTTCTGGCCTTGTTTACAAAATAGAATGTGTGCAAAGAAGGAATGCCCACATATGGTGTAGGTTTTAATGATTTCAAACCAAAATTATCTGACTCCTGAACAAAACGAGAAAATAATCAGGCGAAGGAGAGGAATGATATTTCAGAATTCTGATGATCCGTTTTTCCCCCTATTATTCAGGGCGATCCATCCTTCAGCCAAGTCAGTTCTAGGCAGGGTAATTAGAGTCTTCGTTGAAAATGAGAGGGTATGATCATGAAAACAGGTTCCGGTATCGTTGCTTGCAGTAAGAATATTGATTTCGTTAACGACCTCTGTGCCGATGGAATATGTTGTTTTATGAGCATACCCAGAGATCAAACTCATCTGGGCATATCAAAGATATTTCTGAAACGAAGGAATGCGTCTTATGGTATCAAGTTGCTTTATACCGCCCTTCAGGCGAAGGATATTGTGTATAATCCGTGTAAATGTCTGGAATTTTATTTAAAAGAATTTAACACACCAGCAGGTCCCGCTATTAAGGTATTGTTACGATGCGGTATCTTTGGCAAGAAGTGCCGTCCGTATCCCTGTAAGGAGTTTCCCGACAAGGCAGATAGTTTTATGCATGATGTTCCTGCTCCCTGCATTTATAATGAATACCTTGCACCAACAGACTACATTGCTTTGAAACATAAACAGATCTTTCATTTATATTTTGCAATAAGGGACGATCACAAACTACTTAAAAAAATCGCCCCCGGGTTTGCAACGGAAGAGATACGAAGGAAATTAAATCTTTGTGAAAATGTATTTAAAATTAGTGCTGCCTGGAATGAAAAACCCTCAGAATATTTTCTTTTGGAGGTGCCAAAGCTAGCATGTGTTTTGTACACTTCTAAAGTGCATCCAAGGATTGAAAGTATAAAACAGGCATATAATCTTTGGCAGGGACATATTGAAAGTTGGCTGGAAAAACATTATGGCAGTAAATGGCAAAACCGATTGGAGCGTGCAATTGAGAATGAAAGTGCCACATCAAGGAAATAAGAGGAGCAATCGATTACCGTATTGGATGTTAGTCCCATGAAACACGTTTCAGATTATTGTCCAAGAATAGTGATTGCTGGAACCCACAGTGGTGTTGGCAAAACAACAATTACTCTTGGCTTGATGTCCGTTTTAAAAGACAAAGGCAATCAGGTTCAGGGCTTTAAAGTTGGACCTGATTATATTGATCCTTCACATCATACAGCCATTACCGAAAGACCTTCCCGCAATCTAGATACATGGCTTATGGACCGGGATGTGTGTCTGGAATTATTTGAACACGCCTTTAGGGGAGCAAACATCGCAGTAATTGAAGGAGTGATGGGATTGTATGATGGCTGTCTGAATGGGACAGAACTTGGAAGTACAGCACATCTCGCCAAAATATTGAATGCCTCCGTTGTGCTGGTAATGGACGTAAAGGGATTATCGCGCAGTGCAGGTGCGATTGCTTTGGGATATAAAAACTTTGACAAAGAGGTAGAAATCACGGGGATAATCTTAAACAGAATCAGAACGGAAAGACATTACGCTTCTATAAAAAAATCTATCGAAGACCATACGGGAATCCCGGTATTGGGGTACCTTCCCTTTCATGAAGAGATAATGCTGCCGGAGCGTCATCTGGGTTTGATACCATCGGTTGAGCAGGAGATTTCAAAATCTGCATACAAAAAAATCGGATATTTGTTGTCGGCTACCGTAGACATTGACAAATTAATCAGTATTGTGTTCTCCTCAAAGAATCTTCCAGCCTATGAGCGGACGGTATTTTGTCAGGTCAATGAACGGTTCCCCTGCCGGATTGCTATAGCTGTTGACGAGGCATTTAATTTTTATTATCAGGACAACCTTGATCTTCTTGAATTATTTGGGGCTAAGCTAATGTATTTTAGCCCGATATATGACAAACGTCTGCCTGACGACATCGATGGTCTGTATCTTGGAGGTGGTTTCCCGGAATTATATGCCTCCAGGCTCGCATCAAATATCGCCATGAAGGAATCGATTCGGAAGGCGCACCGTGATGGAGCAGTCATATACGGAGAATGCGGAGGAATGATGTATTTACTCGAGAAACTGATTGATTTTAAAAATAATATCCATGAGATGTGTGGAATATTAAAGGGTACTACAAGGATGGAAAATAAACGTCAGGGATTAGGTTATGTGACGATAAGAGCAATTCACGATACTATACTATGCAATAAAGGTGACATATTTAAAGCACACGAATTTCACTGGTCATCTTTGCAGGTATCATCAAAAACACAATATGCATATGAGGTATCTAAATATGGTGATACTTTGCCGAAGCAAGATGGTCTAATCACTGACCGCGTACTTGGTTCTTACAGTCATATACATTTCTTGGCCTTTCCCCGATTGGCTCAACAATATTTGTCAACAATTACCTTGCACAAATCGCACTCTCGACCATCTTAATCTCTTCAACGTTTAATATCCTGTCAATGTCAAAGAGAAATCTTACCTTTTTCTTTATCTTTACCATACCTAAAAGCATTGTGCTTTTAATGCCTTCTGCTATATCTGGTGCTGGCTGGAGATCCTCATCATGAATATTAAGCACTTCTGATACCGCATCTACAATGACACCTGCAAGTTTGTCCCTTACTTCAACGACAATGATAAATTTTTCTTTTATATCATCCGCATCTTGAAATCCTAGCTTTGTTCTCAAATCCATCACAGGTAAAATCTTGCCGCGAAGATTAATGACGCCTTTCATATACTTAGATGATTGCGACACTGGTGTTATGTCCATAGTTCCTATAATTTCGCTTACCTTTAAAATTTTAATACCATACTCCTTACCACACAAAATAAAGATTAAATATTTTCCTTCATGCTGTAATGCAGTTTGGTTTTTAATTTTTTTACCTAGATTTATGGCGTTTTGCATAGGGTACTCCTTTTGAGTACGAGCGACTGTATGTCTTGAAAAGGTTATTGTTTCTCACCTTTCACGTAATTGTTAATTTAACGATATGCTAATAATTTGATATATTCAAGAACAGATACTGGACGCATGAATAAAAGCAATCAATGTTGCACTCCGCAATATCAGATTTGTCAGAAAGAATTCTTTTTCAGTTTGTTACAGTCGGCGTATGTTCAAGGGAATGTGCCCGCCAGGATTTTTTCAGACTCGAATCAAGATGTCATTTGTTGTACAAGTATTTCCATGGAATACTCTTTAAAATGAAGCCTATTTGTTTGATTCCTTCAATAACAAACCGATATTAAATTTTTCATTATGTGAGGTAAAAGGCATTATGAGCCAGGGATCGCTGCTAAAACATGAAAGTGTCGCATCAGATATTGCTGGATAATCGTTGATTGCCGTAATTGAAATACTCCCCCCGGTAATTACAACGGGAACGGAGAGATGCATGTCACCGTAATAAGCGCTAATCTTCATCCTTACCGTGTCTGCAATCATTTTTGCGATCTCACCAATAGCATCTTTTACTTCCATGGTTAACTGAGTTACTTCTGTCATGAGTAAGTTTGATGCGATTTTTAACGAGAACTTTTGAGAGCAAAATAAGGCAATAACTCCATAATATTTTCCGGTAAAACTTACCATACCAATAATGTCAGTTTTAATATGGTTATCATCAGTCAGAAAGGACGCTGTATGCTGTAAATCCAGCATCACCATCGTTTCAAACAAGATCTTCGTGGACTCAGCAATATCTAATGCAATATTTTCCATCATACTATCAGGTGCCATGGTACTTTAGCTCCTTTTCAGAATCTGTCCATGTTATAATAGGCATTTTCCAGTCATGCAAGATTAAGTCAACGTTATTGGATATCGCGTTCCAGCGATCTTCCCATCTGTTTCCTGTTTAAAAGAATGTTTCTGCCAGTAAATCATTTCTTTGAATATTCATTCTTATGTCTTCAGGATCATCGATTGTTTACACGGCTCTCATCCTCAATACCGTTAAAGGTAAAATATTTACTTTCTGTTTTCTCTCTGATCCACTGATCAATCATGGATTGCTCAAACCTCCACATATTCATTATTTTAAAAGACGGAATCGCTTCCTCTTTCACTAATTTATATACCGTACGAGGACTTATTTTCAGATATTCCGCTACTTGCTTAATTGTTAGAATATTTCGATTTTTCATAAATATTTACCTCTTTGCATCCGATGTCTTTCTGTTGCAAGTATTACTTTCCATTATCGGAATAACAGAATAATTATTAATGTAAAAAAATTGACTTATCATGAGGCATGTTTTGGTAAGATTGTTAATTACAACCAATCGAAGCCATGAGAATTTATATCTTTTTGAAGACAGAATTCCTGTCTTTCTTGTTTGATGACTTGATTTCTTCATTTTCAGAAAGCTCTTGTGGGAATCAACAAGAAAAGACCATGTGTCTTAATATCCTGGGCCGGAGCAATGACAGCAAACCGTTTTATTGGAAACCGGGTATATACTATGAAAGATACACAACAAACCGTGTCTGCTCAGAAGTCTCATCGTGCTGATTTCAGATGGGTTTTAAGAAGATGGGTGACAGGGTATGTTATCGATGAAGTGTTGAAATATCAGGCGACGTTGTCAAAACCGAAATTTAATGGGAAGTTCAAAAAAAATTTGAAAAAAACCTAAGCCCTGTCCAAAAGGCAACTGGCATTTGGACTGCGTGAATTAAAACGGGCTCTTGTAAGGAACGTTGTAACCTGTTATTTTGGTTTTACAGGCAAAAAGAGAATTATTTATAAATGATAATATTGCACAGCTTGAAGATGAAGGATTTTCTGATAATAAGAGAGTACCGTGGAACACCCTTAGCTTTGAGCACAGAGAACATGTGGTCCATGTGGAGGCAGAGCTTATTTCTGTAATTCTTGCTTGTCCATGTTTTAAAATTGTCGTATCTTTTCAAATGGTTTAAACAGCGTTCCAACAAAACCTAATTTATGTTGGATGGTTTTTTATCTTGAATAATATCTTTAAAAGTAACTTGTATACCCTGTTTAATCTTATTTTGCGTATCTTCGACAAACCTCGCTATTCTCTGGTCGTGAAGCGTCCTGGGAATGAGCTCAAGACTCTCGCCTGCGTTTCTCATTGCGTGTAAGACTTCCGTTATGAAAATTGAATCCATGTCTCTGCCGGGTACATAATAAATGCCTTTTTCTGTCGGAATTTCCAAAATCAGCGATACCTTTAAGAGTCCGGAGATAATATCCTGTATTAATCCGAACGGGACATTGAGAGCATCAGACAATCGCTCACTCGACCACTTTTCTCCTTTTCCATCGAAAAACTGAGCGCATATACGTTCCATAATAATGAGTCCTAAAATCTCACGAGATGCATAATTTATTTTAAGAAACTGCCCTCCGGGCCTGATGGTATTAATATTTTGAATTACATACGAAATCACTGCACCAAGAAGCACGATAGTCCAGCTTGTTTGCAGCCAGACAAGAAAAAAAGGAATGGCTGCAAAAGCTCCGTAAATAACATTATACCGGGAAAGACCAATCTGACCTTTCAAAAAGAAGGCCTGGAGAATGTAAAAAACTGTTCCACCTGCAATCCCTCCAATTATGCCAGGAGCGATCTTGACCCTTGTGTTGGGAAGAAACATGTACATAGAGATAAATGCTATCCACAATACAATAATCGGCAAACCCCATCCCAGCAAATTTAAATAAAGTTTTCCAATCCATACTTTATGTAAAAAAGCAACTAATCTTTCATCGGTTAGGACCGCTGTGACAGTTGTTGAGGCAAGGAGAAGGATGGGAAGAATAATTAACATACTGGTATAGTCGGTGAACTTCCTGAAAATTGACCGACATTTCTTGATCTTCCAGACATCATTGAAGGACATTTCTATTTGACCCAGCGTCCTGATTACAACAGAAAGAAGCACTAAAAGTCCAATCGTTCCTAAGTATCCAAAGCTTGTTCTGTCTACAAAATACATGATGTATTCTTTGAATTGTAATGCGCTCGAGCCGATATTTTGAGGAATGGAAAATTTTACATTCTCAAAGCGTTCTTTCAGACCCTTGCCTGCATCTTTACGATTCAAATCAATCGAGTTAACAATGACAGAAAGTTCTATTTTATAGTCTTCCAGGGCGTCTTTTATTTTTATATACTCTGAATATTGATCGGGTTCCTGTTTCTGAGCATTAGGTCTGTATGCTTCTGAAATATCCGAGGAGGTTGTTTTGTCAAAATTTTCAATTATATTCAGGAGTTCTTCCCGGATGGAAGATTTCGAAAAGTTCAGAGAATCAATTTGTTTAAAAAGATGTTGTTTAAGATAGGTGAAAAGAGAAGCTTCTTTGCCGCCGGGAAGGCTTGTAATGTATGTGTCTATCTTGTTGTTAAGTGCCTTTTCCGCGCCAAGGCCTTTTGAAACAGAAAGTATAAAAGCCAAGAGGGGAACGAGCGATATCAAAGAGATAAAAGTCAGGGCCGAGGCCTTTAGTGGACACCGGCCACCAATAAATTCGGTTGTAACAAGGTAACAGAACCGCAGGAACTTGAAAATGAGATTTTTAAATGTAAGAGGTCTTAAATCTACAGCCCAGAGGTCTGTCTCAATGAATACTTTTGATTTATTATAAAAAGAAAAGAGATTTTTCATTATTCAGCCTGTTTTTTCATACAATCCAGTTATGCCACGTTTGAAACAGGGTTCTTATCCCAATTAGCCAAAAGAGAAAAAATGGGGGATAGGTGTTGACATCACTTTATTAAACAAATTTCTGAGACACTTGTCCTCTTGCTTTAAGAGGAAACAAATGACCATGTTTACCTTTGCTAGTTACACCCTCTTCAAAGAGTACCTGAGAAATTCATGGGATGCTATAGCGAATGCCTCCACAAAGATGATCAGAAGTTCCAATGCTTCTTTTCTGGCGCAACCTGGGACTTTTATGCCTTGAAACGTGATAGGCCGGAAATCTTTCAAAAGAACTATCGCCTTCACCAGGTTGCCATTGATGACGCCGGTTGTCCAAAACCCTTTGCAAGGAAAACCGATCTGCTGTCACCATCGGTACCTGGTATGCTGCAATTTATTTTCTCGAACACATTTACTCACGGAAGAAATTATTCTTTTCTGAAAAAAAGTCCAGCAGAAATACCTTCATACATCATCTGAAAAAAAGAAGAAAATGCTGTGTAAGATCCGATGTTCTGAGGTATAGTCGAAGAATCGATACCCTTATTAAGGGTCATTCTGGCACAAAACCAAATGAATTAAATTCAAGCAGTCGATCAGTTCCCAGTTTGAGTTTGTCTCAACAGGCACTCTTTCAAAGAACGGTAATTTTGCTTGTTAACCACGAATCGGATCGGTATCATACGGGAGCGTATCGTGCGTCGGGCACAGGTGCTGTCAATTCATATACCATGTCCTAAGAAGCGAGATATTACCTCTTGTATCCGGGCACATACAACCTAAGAATACGTCATACAGAAAGGGGTATTAGCGTGATATTGGCTTTTATGGCATCTGCACGCGATCCCACCCGCTTTTTGGTTCCTTCATGATTTGTTGGGCCAATGATGACGTCCTGGGTCCGAGGTTCTTCTCATATACAGATCCGCTACCGGAAAGGATGAAAGTCATCACTCCGGATATCCTGTATTCCGAAGGATAGGCTACCAGCATGATGCCACCGGCTTTTTTAGGGACGACTCTGAAATAATAGCCGACAAAAAGATTTTTCTCCGGTGACGTATTTTGACTGTTGCCTTCACCAGTCAGGCGTTGGGCATAGTTGCCGATTGCATTACTGCTGGTGACTTTCTTTCCACATCGCGCAGCTGCCACTTCCTGACAGACCTGGATGGCGGAGATTTCATCTTCGCCGATGTGCCTGGCCAGAATTTCCGCAGCGCCGGCGTCGGAGTCGAAATACCAGTTGCCCTGATTTTCAACCAGCGGAACCGGAAACGGCCAATTTTCTGCACCAATATAAAGAACTATCGAGCCATTGTGTTCTCGAACCAGACGATGCATTTCAAGGTACTTACAAGCGAATTGCTCGCGTTCTGCCTTATCGCGGACCGCGTTACCCGAGGAAATAAATTCCTGGCTCGTTCCAAGGATAGCGTGCAGAGATGGAGTGTCATTGATGCTGACAGCCTCATAGAGAGCCTGAGCGGCTTGATCGGCAGACGCAAACGTTTTCGGTTGCATCCGCTGAGCGAAGGTCAATGGAACACTGATTAGAACAAGAATCACAACCGTAGTAACAATGAAAATGCTTATGCGCATGATTGGACTCCCTTTGAGAAAGGTTTACCGCCGTCCGCCATGGAAACCACCGCCATGATAGCCTCCCTGACTTGAAAAACCACGAAATGAATAGTTACGAGTAACGCCGCCGTGATTATAGCCACTAAATACACCTGAGGGATTGCGGTAATTATTCACGCGATTTGCGTTTGCACGGTCATAATCATTAAATGTGCTTTCAGAACTGCGATAATTATTTGTGCGATTCGCGTACGCACGATTATTGCTGCCAAGGGTGCCTGCAGGATTGTGATAATTGTTCACGCGGTTTGTGTATGCACGATTAGTATAGTAATTGCGGTTGACAAACGTCCTGCTGTTAGAAACATAGACGGAACGATTATAAATTATTGTATGGTTGTGCCAGTTTGGAGCCCAACAATGATATCCCCAGCTATATTCGGTGAAAAAGCCGATTCCGAATCCAAAACCAAATGCCACTCCCGGAGATGTCCAATACAAACCAGGATACCAGTACCAACCTGGCCATGCGATAACCGGAACACCATATACAAGCCATGGATCATATTGCGGAACGTAGATGACCTGGGGGTTCGCCGTGGCGATTACAATCGATTGCCCCTGTTGACTTACTGTCTGCTGTTTGTTACTTGCCAGCGTTCCGGCTGTCTGTGCACGCTGACGCATTACCTGAACGGCATTCATGAGATCCTGTTGATGGTTAATATAGGCATCGCCGAGAGATGATGTCCAGGAAAGATTCTTATCCATGTTCGCAAGCACCGATGGGAACTCTGTCAATGCCTTGACACTCGGATCCCATGGTTGCTGATCAACCGCTTGAGCCAAATGCTCCCCTTTGAGATCACGATGTTCCTGCAACCAGCGATCAGCTTGAACCACCTGTTCAGGGTAAGTAGCAGCCGCGAGTATTTGAGCTACCAACGCATCCGTGTACAAAGCGATTGGCGCTACTAATTGCTGCAGTTGTTCCGGAGAAGGTTGTGCCGACGAAGCTGCGATGGTGTTGGTTTGAAGCTCTGCCAAGGCCGGTTGCAAGCCATACATTATAAAAACGAGGTAACATGATAGAAGGACAGAAACAGTTTGCTTCAACCGATTCATAACAATTCTCCCTTTAAACAAGAGTGATGGCTGGCTTGAAAGTATCACGATGAAATGATAAGAAATAGCTTTTTCGTGTATATGAATGATAAATCACGAAGGAAGGAGATGTCAAGTTTTTTAAGAACCCTTACTTTCTTTTGTGTAACCCTGTGAGGTCGGTATTTTAAAAATTTAAAAAACCATAAATGCCTTGTTCGTCTCATAAGATAATGGCGGGAGTGTGTGGGAATCGAACCCACCTATCCTACTAAAAGTGGGACAGACCGGATTTGAAGTCCGTCGCCGACACCAGCCGACATGCACTCCCCACCAAGATTTATATTCAATGTGATAAGTAACGGTGATTGAAAGAACAATTCTCAAATGGAAGTTTGAATATCTGCTGTATTAAACGATGTGATAATGTCTTTGGGTGCCAGCACACCGCCTGAAAAAAGGGCTTTAAAGGCCTCTTCTACCGTAAGGTTGGTATCAACAACTGCCTCTTCATTCGTAAATATTAAAAATCCTGTTGTTGGGTTTGGTGTGGTTGGTATAAACACACTGATAAGTTTTTTTTCGTTGTTATACTGCGTAGCACCGGTAACAAAACCGATGGATTTTGTGCCTTCTCTTGGAAAATCTATAATAACGACTCTCTTAAATGCTTGCCTGCCGGGTAAGGTAACTGCATGGATGATTTGTTTTACGGATGAATAGATGTTTTTAATAACAGGGGTCTTTGTTAAAAGGTTTTCAAAATAATCAATAATAGCCTTGCCTACAAAATTCGCCGCAAAGATACCAATAAAATATAATGCGACAAAGGTGAGAATGAGTCCAAAAAAAGTAATAATGAATTCATCAAGTGTGGTTCTTGGCGGTGCTACACCATGAAACTGTAACATTCTTTTAATGATAGGGGCAAGCGTGCCTCCAACAAAACTAAAGAGAAATTTTACAACGAAAAATGTTACATACACTGGCAGGATTAATAATAAGCCGGTCAGCATTCGTTTTCTAACGTCTTTTTTAAATTGTATGAATACGCCGTTTTTTTCTTTTTTCATAAGTTATCAATTTTTAAAAGTGGTTTGATTTCCATATAAAGGCCATAATGCCAGCCAGGACGAAATTAAAGTCAATAATAGCTTCTGATAACAGCCCTTCTGATACAATCCGTTTCTGAAATAGATATTGGTAACCACAGGCATAGGCAACACAGGGGAGTAAATAATATCCCAGGGTAGTTACCCATCCAAGCCATGAACTTACTATCATTAAAACTGCAATGAGCGCCGTAATAATTACAAGAATTGTTTTTGTGTATTCCTTTCCAATCGCAATAGGAATGGTTTCCTTTCCTAAAATACGATCGCCCTGAATGTCTCGTATGTCAAGGACTACTGCCCTGATAAATGCAAGACTAAATGCAAAGATCATGGCGATCAGAAGGGACGGCATAAAATTTTTTTGTACTCCAAGGAAAGGTATTAATGCTGTACTAACTGCCCACGCAATGCTGTAAAAAATTTCTTTTGAACCAGGAATCTCTTCGAGACTTCTGTAGCGGATAAATTTAGACATACTCTTTGGTATTATGTCTAACCGGTAAAAAAAACCAAAAAGGCTCGCAAGAAAGATACAGAAAAATATGGATTTACTGAGTGCGAATCCGAGAACAAAAGACGCCACTGCCCCAATGATACCAAGACAAACAAAGAGGGTTTGTTTTCTTTCGTAGAATTTCGCGCTTGTTGGTTCATTAAGCGCTACGGCCTCTTTATTGAAGAAACGATTCAGGACTTGCATAGAAAAAATAAATAGCGCGGCTATGAAACAAAAACTGAACCGGGGTTGAATCCCGAGTAATACAGCGCTTGCATAGCTTAAACTTGCCGCTCCTAGTCCTGCATAGGTACAACTTCTGATGAAAAAACTCGCAACGTTTTTTACACCAAATAAAAGCCGTCTGTATCTGCTCAACTTAAAGGAATGCACTTTGTCAACGACTCTTTTGATCATCCAGTTCGGCGTAGAAGCGCCTGCAGTTACACCGACGGTATCATAATTTTTCAGCTTTTCAAGGTCCAATTCTGCATCCGTTTCGACATGGAAGGTAGGCGTTCCCTGAGACTCGCAGATCTTAACGAGCCTTGTGGTATTGGCGCTTCCTCTTCCGCCAACGACAATCATCGCGTCGACCGACTTGCTCAGGCTGATGATTTCATCCTGGCGTTTGTACGTGGAACTGCAAATGGTTTCAAAGGATTCACAGCTTGCATAGCGTTCCTTCAGCCTCTCTATCGCTTCCTTAAACATGCGCCTGTCCTGTGTTGTCTGCGCTACGATACATACCTTATCCATAGGAGGCAGTGATTCAATTTCTTCGAGTTCCTGAACAACGTATCCCTTGCCTTCCGCATATCCTAATAAACCGATAACCTCGGCATGCCCTTTGTCTCCCACAATCACCGTTGAGTATCCCTTGGCGGCATATTTTTTAATGATGGATTGGACTCTCATCACGTGGGGACATGTGGCATCACAGACTTTTGCCCCTCTGCCTTCAATTTCCTTTCTTCGGTCAGGAGTAACGCCGTGTGCCCGTATAACGACAGTGGTCTTTGAAAGATCCGTTTGTCCGTCAACAACACGGATTCCTCTCTTTTCCAAATATTCAAGCACTTGCGGATTGTGAATCAGCGGGCCATCGGTGTAAACTTTACCATCACCATTCTTTTCGTTTGCAGCGTCCAAAAGAATATCCATCGCCCTTCGGACACCCATGCAAAATCCTGCGGTTTTAGCAACTTTTACTTTCAAAATAGTACCTCAGATAATTTACCATGAAAATCATGAAAAAAACGGGATCTCTTTTCCTGAAAAAACCTTATCTCCGTTATAAGACAATCTCGCTGCTGTGAGAACGAACCTAACGAAGATCTGCTTTGATATCATAAGATGTGCATCTCCAATAAGTTCTTTCAAAAGAGGGATAAACTGCGCTAAATGCGGGCATTCTATCAGTTATCGTGAAAGATGTCAATGTTTTAATGCCGAAAAATAGTGAGACAACAGGGTTTTTCCTTGCTATATAATTATCTGTTCTTTTATAATGCTACATTAAAAAAATACCTATCGAAAAACTGACTTTTCGTGAAGGATCTTTTTCCTTCGGTACCAGCGGAGAGTTTGTTTTATGTAAGTCTTTCCGTATAGTGTTGCCAGGCAAAGTCTTTCTTTTTGCAAATTATTTACACTCCTCTTGGCAGAGGGAATTTGGTTGCTGCTTTATTACACCAGGTTATTTAAACGTTATGCATAGAACAAAGATACTAGTTGCAATACCTGTATTCAATGAATTTGCGGTATTTCAAATTGTCCAACAGGTCAAAAATTTTGCTCTCGATGTGTTGGTGATTGACGATGGATCTACCAGCAATCTTCGCATGGAATTAGCAAAGATCAAAAACATTCGTATGATTGTGCATCCTAGAAATCTGGGGTATGGCAAGGCAATCATCGACGCATTCCAATACGCAATCAGGAATAACTATGATTATTTAATAACTATTGATGGGGACGGGCAGCATGAGCCAGAAGAGATACAGCTTTTTTTGCAAGAAATCCCATTCTTTTCTTATGATATTCTATCGGGTTCACGATATCTTTTCCCCAGGGATATACACGAAGAGGTACCCAGGGAGCGATATATTATCAATAAAAAAATTACTAATATCTTAAACCGTATAACGTGCTTTCATTTAACCGATTCTTTTTGTGGCTTTAAAGCATATAAGGTTGAAAAATTAAAGTTGTTACATTTGACAGAATATGGTTACGGAATGCCATTGCAGTTATGGATGCAGGCGTGGAAGGAGAGGTTGCGTATAAAGGAAATACCTGTTAAACTTATTTATAAAGATCTGACAAAACGGTTTCATGGTATTTTGGGAAATCCGGATATAAGACTGGAATATTACAAAAATATTCTTCGGAAAGAACTCTCAGACATCAGGCATCATAAGTCAACAGGAAGCAAAGTTCTAAAAGTGACGAAATATTAATGCCTTTCTGAAGCAAAGTTTCAAAATGACAGAAAATAAGAACTCATCTCCTCATGCCCTTTATATACATATCCCCTTTTGTGCTAGAAAGTGTAATTACTGCGATTTCCATTCGATGGTATCGGAAACAAAGACAATTAACCGTTATCTTCATGCCCTTGAAAAAGAATTACAGGCGTTCCGGGGACAATATCTCATTAAAACGATTTATATAGGTGGAGGGACTCCCAGTGTATTAAACGAATCCCAGTTAGAAAAATTACTTTCCGGTATAGTACGCTACATACCAGCCTCGGAAATCCAGGAGTATACCGTTGAAATCAATCCCGGTACCGTGACAAAAGATAAAATTGAAGTGTTAAAAGAATATTTTGTGAACCGTATCAGTTTAGGAGTTCAGTCATTTCAAGATCGTCAGTTAAAACTTCTTGGTCGTATTCATTCAGGTGAAGATGCAAAAAATGCCTTCGCATTATTGAGAATGCACGGCTTTCAGAATATTAATATTGACCTAATCTTTGGCTGTCCGGAACAGACGTTTGATGATTGGGAAAAAGATTTAAAAGTTGCCATGGAGTTAAATCCCGAACATCTGTCAGCATATGCCCTGACGTATGAAGACGAAACGCCGCTTGCGAATGATTTAAAGAATAAGATTGTTCACAGGGTGGAAGAATTTGTTGAATTGGAAATGTATAAAATGGCCATCAGTTATCTAACGAGAAACCGGTATAATCATTACGAAATTTCAAATTTCGCAAAAGATGGATATGAATGTTGCCATAACCGAGTTTATTGGGAAAACAGGGGGTATATCGGGATTGGAGCCGGTGCACATTCCTTTCTCCGCGGCGTGCGAACTGCCAATGAAAAAGATATATTGAAATACATTCATGGAATACAGGAAAATACAGATATAAAATCTTTTGATGAGTGTCTGCCGCAAAACCTGTACGCAGCTGAAACTATTATCATGTCACTGAGGTTGCGTCAGGGTATTTTAAATGCTGATTTTTACGAACGGTTCGGTTATGCGATAGAAGATAAATTTGGCGTTCAGATAAGCCGGTTGCAAAAGCATGGACTGGTTACGTATGAGGGTGATAGGCTAAAACTCACTGAAAAAGGCTTATTTGTTGCCGATACGGTAATGACAGAATTTTTATAAGCGATTATACATTGAATTTATTAAGGAGTTATTAAAGTGGTAAGCGCTACAGAAATTAAAAGGGGTACGGTAATTAAAATGGATGGGGAACTGTATCTGGTAGTTGATTATCAGCACGTTACCCCGGGCAACTGGAGAGGAATGGTACAAGCAAAACTAAAGAGCCTGAAACAGGGCAGCGTGGTTCAAAAACGGTTCCGGTCCACCGATAAAGTTGAGGATGTATTTCTGGATCATCGGGTAATGGAGTATCTGTATAAGGATGGAGATAATTATTGCTTCATGGATACGGAAAATTATGAGCAAGTATTGCTGCCGAAAGAAGCGGTTGAAGATGCTATGCCGTATATGACCTTAAATAGTCAGGCGAAAATCGCTTTCTATGAGGGCAAGGCGATTTCAATAGAATTACCAACGTCGGTTATTTTAAAAATTATTGAAACAGATCCGGGTATGAAAGGAGACACCGTTGTAAATGTCTATAAACCAGCGAAAATGGAGACCGGGCTTGTGGTAAAGGTTCCTTTATTTATCAATAACGGTGAAAGGATTAAGGTAGACACAAGAACGGGTGAATTTCTCGGGAGAGAGTGATTTTTATGGATCAGTGGACAGTGAGCAACGGGTAGTTAACAGATGGTGATACATCAGCATTTTCACAACCAAGCATTTTACTTACGATCACGTAATACTATACAATTATGCAAAAGAGATAGACATGCGTATTGAGGAATCCATCAAAATCTATGGTGCAAAGATAGACGAATTATTGAAAGAGCTCATCCCGCCGCATCGTAATGATTATTTAAGTGCACCTATATGGCACCATATGCGAACAGGGGGAAAACGAGTGAGGCCTGCACTCTGTCTGATTACCTGTGAAGCACTGGGTGGCAATCCTCATGAGGCAATACATTTTGCCCTGGCCATTGAGGCTATGCATAATATGTTTCTTATCCATGATGACATTGAGGATGGAGACACCGTACGTCGCGATCAGCCCACCGTATGGGTACAGTATGGGATTGCCAATGCGATTAATGCAGGTGATTACCTTCTTGCTTGCGCTTATAAAACCACCCTGGCAAGTCCGATATCATTAGAAAAAAAATTAGCCTTATTGCAGGTCCTTACATCGACCTATGAAAAAACCGTGGAAGGACAGGCGTTGGATATTAACGCACGGGCAGCGGAAGATTTTTCGGTAGAAAAATATATGAAAATGGTAGAGCTCAAGACCGGCTATTATCTTGCATGCGGAATGGTTGGCGGGGCCATTGTATCAGGAGTTTCGGAACAGGTTGTGGACAAGATATGGACACTTGGAAAAACTATGGGGCCGGCATTTCAGATCCGTGACGATCTCATTGATCTTACCCATGGAAAGGGACGAGGGGGAGTAATTGGCTCTGATGTTAAGGAAGGCAAGGCAAGTTTCTTATACTCGTATGCATTACAGATTGCTAGTGCGGATGATAAAAAACAGTTACGGATTATCATGTTAAAACCCAGGGATGAAACAACAGATAACGATATCCAAAAAGTGCTGGATATATATCGTAAGTATGGAGCGATACAACATGCCCAGGATTATGCAGAGAATTTAGTAAGACAAGCGTATAAGACGATTGATGAGATTCCAACCGGAAACAAAACGATATTTAAAGAGATAGCGTCTTTCATGGCGCAGCGGATGTCTTAAAAGCTCAATTTTGAATACATGCATTTCCGAAAGTGTGAGACAGGTGTCGTGTCTTCCAACGATAATTTTGACATTTTTGACGAAAATATGAATAAAACCAAGCTCTCTCTGTCAGGGTTTTAAGCCCTGACAGAGTTAACTCACGACCTGTTTCAGGAAATGTTGAGACAGCGGGTATTGACAAGAATGAATTTAAAGGGATTTTGTCCGGAGAGTAAATGAAGATGGGAATGACGGGAAAGAATTTACAATTATTTGCGGTTGCCAGTATCGTTGTACTTTTATCCGCCTGTGGATGCAGTAAAAAAGAGACCTCAGAAAATGTTGAAATCACCAGGAGTGATGCGGTAAGTGAAGGAGTATCTGATGCCCTGCAAACCAGGAAAGAAGTTGTACTACCAGAGAAAATGACGGCGACGGAGTATTATAATTACGGATTGGAAAGTATTAAAAAAAGTGGTTTCGATGAGGCAATTGCTGCATGGGAGAAGGCACTCGCGCTCGATCCAACCATGATAAACGCCTATGAGAAGCTTGGTAAGGCTTACTATACTCAGGGGAGGCTTGACAAGGCGGGTGAGATATACCGGAAAGAATTAGAGTTTAAACCAGATGATCCTATGATCTATTATAGTCTGGGTGTTGTCTACCGTATGAATGAACAATTTGAAGATGCTGTTAAGATGCAGACAAAGGCCTTGTCACTCAATCCTAACCTTGCTATCGCTTACAACGAGCTTGGGCTAACGTATTGTAAACAGAAAAAATTAGATGATGCTATTGTCGCCCATAAAACAGCATTAGAACTTGATCCGAAACTGGGAACCGCTCATAATTATCTTGGTGTTGTGTATCTGCTGAAAGGAATGAGCGCCGAGGCAGAAGAAGAATTTAATCAGTTCAAAAAATATGAGGCAAACAAGAATATGTACCCACCGCACGGTGCGGCATCTTCTCATTAGAAGTTTCAAAGATAACCTGCCCGAAAGACCTGCTTTTTTAACAAAGGTTTATAAAACTGTTAATACATTTACGTAGGATAAATTATTTATAAACATTTGGAGTTGCTGATTCAGTGTTGTTTGGTGAAGGGAGGATGTGTGCTACCGTTTCACCTTGAGAATACCAAGCCTGACGTATTTGCAGCGATTGAAAAGAGGCGCAATGGTATAACGACAAGTACTGTCTAATTCCGATGGATAATCATGGGAACAATTTTGAGGTATAATGAGCTTGAAAAACTACTTTGCGCTGCTGAGCGTGTTTGAGCAAAATCTGCCATACAATATGGCATAAAATCCATTAATTCATGCTTGTCACAAAACCCAAAATAGGATTTCGGATAAAAAAAGAGCTTACAAACGTATCTACTATTTACCATTCTTTTCTTACAGTGAACGCGAAAAGAACGTTGTCATTCCGAGCACATTCGCATTGCTCAGGGTAAACTCCGCAAAGCAATACAGGCGCTGGAGACTGCTTCAGGTTGTCGCTATCGCAAGGATACTTGCATCTATTTTTAATTGTTGTGTTTACTCTAGTTTAAAATAAGACATAAAGGTTGATTTCAGCCATTATTCAGAATTGTAATGTATAGTAACAAAGTTAATAACTCTATAATCTATAAGTATATATGAAAGAAAACAAAATTGGTACAAATATTGCGTTATGTTTTTTTCGGAATATCATAAGTTTAATTCCGTTTATTAAATGGATTAATATCCATAGGGATGTAACTATTCAACGTGTTTTATTAATATTTGGCATACACAACAAAAACCTATTAATATAAGTGATTTTTAATATACCATAAAGTCATACATGTGCGATACATATGAATATATTATACCGAGTAAACGCAAGAATTATTCTGTATTTATTGCTATATAACAATGCAACTTATAAATAATATTTGTGGTTTAGACAATTTTTTGTAATATATCATTATATGATAAACGTAAATATTATTTTAAATAGTTATTCTGCGTTGCTTTTTTATGTGCTTCATTAAGAGCATAGATGCATCGATGAAGAAAACAAGTTTTAAAGACGAGACTTTTTCTGTTCTTTTTACCGACTAATTTAACAGGAAATTACCTGTTTTAATTTATTAGATTTATTTCATAATAAAAATTAAAAATGCCCAAGCTATTAATAAAAAGAATGTGCTTATTTGCAGGTTTGGTTGTTTCGTTGCTCCATGCAGGGTGTAAAACCAAACACGCAGAACATGAAGAGGAAGTTAAATTTCAGATTACCAGTCCGTTGAAAAAAAATACTTCCATTACCAGAGACTACGTATGTCAAATTCATGCAATACAGCATATTGAACTAAGAGCGCTTGAAAGAGGCTATTTAAAGAAGATTTATGTGGATGAGGGGCAGTCGGTGAAGAAGGGGCAGCTTATGTTTCAGATATTGCCAATCATATACCATGCCGAACTGGATAAGGCAAAGGCTGAAGCAAAATTAGCGGAAATTGAATATTTAACTACAAAATCGCTTGCTGACAACAATGTAGTATCTCCCAATGAATTGGCGATGGTTAAGGCCAAATTCGACAAAGCAAAGGCTGAACGGGAACTGGCTCGGGCGCACGTAATGTTTACGGAGATTAGAGCTCCTTTTGATGGTTTGATGAACCGGTTCCATGTACGGCTTGGAAGCCTTTTAGAAGAAGGAGACCTGCTCACTACCTTATCGGATAACAGTGAAATGTGGGTTTATTTTAATGTACCGGAAGCGGAATATTTGGATTACAAGACAAACAAAAAAAACGATGGTCAGTTACAAGTAAAGTTACTCATGGCCAATAATCAGCTTTTTAAATACCCCGGAGTCATTTCTACGATTGAAGCCGATTTTAACAACGAAACAGGCAATATTGCTTTCAGAGCAACTTTTCCCAATCCGGAAAGGCTGTTAAGGCATGGAGAAACAGGTGATATCTTAATGGAAAAACAACTCAAAAACGCGCTTTTAATCCCGCAGAAAGCCACTTTTGAGATATTAGACAGGAAGTATGTCTTTGTAATAGATGAAAACAATGTGGTAAGATCGAGACAAATTACCATAGCCGAGGAGTTGCCACACCTTTATGTGATAAAAGATGGCTTGACCGAGAACGACAAGATACTTTTAGAGGGTTTACGTAAGGTAAGAGACAAGGATAAAATAGCCTGTAAATATCGGGATCCGAATTTGGTAATGACACAATTGGAATTATATGCAGAATAACTTTAGTATTAAAAGAAAGAAAAAAGACAGGAAGTATGTTTAGTAAAATTCTTCATAGACCCGTCTTCGCAATTGTCATATCGGTTGTCATTGTTTTCATGGGTTTGTTAGGCATGACACAGTTGCCTAAATCACAGTTTCCTGAAATCGCTCCCACAACGGTAAATATTTTTATCGCTTATCCGGGCGCCAGCGCGGATGTATTAGTTCAATCCACTCTTATCCCATTGGAAACAGCTATAAATGGCGTTCAGGACATGAGATATATGGCAACGGATGCCACCAGTGCCGGAGAGGCTACCATTAGGATAATATTTGAACCGGGCACTGATCCTAATCAAGCGGTTATCCGGGTAAAAACAAGGGTGGATCAGGTCATGCCCAATCTTCCATTATTGGTGCAGCGGGAAGGGGTTATTATCACGCCGATACAACCCAGCATGCTAATGTATGTGAACCTATATAGCAGCGATAAAAATACCGATGAAAAGTTTCTTTACAATTATGCCTATACCAAAATTCTACGGGAAATACAACGAATTAATGGTGTGGCAATGGCAAGAATTCTGGGAAGCCGGAAATATGCTATGCGCATCTGGCTGAAACCTGACCGGATGAGGGCATACAACATTTCAGCAGAAGAAGTGATGGAAGCGCTGGCAGACCAAAGTATTATAGGCAGACCGGGAAGATTGGGACAGAGTTCGGGAATTCAGGCACAATCGCTGGAATATGTGCTGACATATCAAGGAAGATATAATAAGCCGGAACAGTATGAGAACGTTATCATCCGCGCCAATGAAGAGGGAGAAATACTCCGACTGAAAGATATCGCCAGGGTAGAGTTGGGAAGCGAATTTTTTGACATCTATTGCAACCTTAACGGGCAACCTTCGGCATCTATTGTCTTAAACCAGACATTAGGCAGTAATGCCACGGATGTAATTAAACGTATAAAGGCTAAACTGGAAGAATTAAAGGCCGATTTCCCTCTAGGGATGGATTATAACATCAATTATGATGTGTCGAAGTTTTTAGGTGCCTCCATTGAACAGGTGATACATACGTTACGGGACGCATTTATTTTGGTGGCGATAGTTGTATTTGTCTTTCTTGGCGATTGGCGTTCCACGCTGATTCCAACGCTGGCCGTTCCGGTATCTTTGACCGGAGCTTTCTTTTTTATGCAGCTTTTCGGCTTTTCCATCAATCTGGTTACCTTATTTGCCCTTGTGCTGGCAATTGGTATTGTAGTTGACGATGCCATTGTTGTCGTAGAGGCCGTACACGCTAAGATGGAAGAAAAAAATCTGTCGCCATACGATGCTACCAAACAAGTGATGGGTGAGATTAGTGGCGCCATTATAGCCATTACGCTGGTGATGACTTCGGTTTTTATTCCTGTTACTTTTATGCCGGGCCCGGTAGGTGTATTTTACCGGCAGTTCTCTGTCACGATGGCATCTTCCATTGTTCTTTCGAGCATAGTGGCGCTTACGCTTACGCCGGTATTGTGCGCTATTATATTAAAGAATACGCACGGTAAACCGACGAGAAAATCGCCAATCAAGTGGTTGCTTGGCTATTTTAACAGGGGATTTGAACAGCTAACAGGAAAATATGTAGGGCTGCTGAACCTAATCGTAAACAGGAGATTGATCACCTTTGGAATATTACTGGCATTTTGCGTAGGATTGTATATTGAGAATAAAGGTGTTCCGACCGGATTCGTTCCTAGTGAAGATCAGGGGACAATCTATGCCATTATACAAACCCCTCCGGGCTCAACTCTGGAAAGAACTAATCAGGTATCCCAGGAATTACAAAAAATTTGCGAAGAAGTTGATGGCGTAGAATCCGTTACTTCACTAGCCGGCTATGAGATCATGACAGAAGGACGCGGTTCCAATGCGGGGACTTGTTTGATCAACCTGAAGGATTGGTCAGAGCGTAAACAAACGGTTCGTGAAATCGTAGAGGAATTGGAAGAGAAATCGAAAGATATCGGAGCCATCGTAGAATTTTTTGAACCACCCGCTGTGCCTGGATTTGGTACTTCAGAAGGTTTTTCCTTACGGTTGCTTGATAAAACAGAAACTACAGATTACCATGAATTTGACAAAATAAATGGCGAATTTATGGATGCCTTGCGCGAACGAAAAGAATTGTCTGGTTTATTTACTTTTTATGCTGCCAATTATCCTCAGTATGAATTAATAATAAATAACAAAGTTGCTATGCAAAAAGGAGTGTCTATCAGAAAGGCGATGGAAAATCTCGACATTTTGATAGGCAGTACCTATGAACAGGGATTTATTCGATTTGGCTTTTTTTTCAAGGTTTATACACAGGGAGTTCCGGAATGCCGAAGGTATCCTTCGGATATTTCGGGCTTGTATGTAAAAAATGATCGTGGTGAGATGGTACCTTATTCGGCATTCATGAAAATCAAAAAAACTCAAGGTCCTAATGAAATTACCCGATACAATCTATACAATTCGTCATCCATTAGAGGTATGCCGTCATCTGGCTACACCACGGGCGAAGCCATAAAAGCGATTCGTGAGGTAGCCAAGAAAACTTTGCCCACGGGGTATGACATCGCCTGGGAAGGACTCTCATTTGATGAGGCTGGGCGTGGAAATCAAGCGCTTTATATCTTCACTATCGTTCTCCTTTTTATCTATCTGGTGCTTGCAGCGCAGTATGAGAGCTTCGTCCTGCCTTTGGCAGTAATTTTTTCTCTGCCGATAGGGGCATTTGGTTCATTTTTATTGCTTAAGCTCATGGGGTTAGCCAACGATGTCTATGCCCAGATAGGAATGATTATGTTAGTTGGCTTGCTAGGCAAGAATGCAGTGCTGATTGTGGAATTTGCCGTCCAGAGGCATCGGCAGGGATTGGCCATACTTGAGGCAGCTATAGAAGGAGCCAGGGCGCGTCTTCGTCCCATTCTAATGACCTCCTTTGCTTTTTGTGCTGGCTTGATACCCCTGGTTGTTGCTACTGGTCCTGGCGCTATTGGTAATCGTACCATAGGATCAGCATCTCTTGGTGGCATGTTTATTGGTACCGTCTTTGGGGTAATTGTTATACCCGGGTTATATTACACATTCGCCAAACTGATCGAGGGTCGTCGACTCATAAAAGATGAATACGACGAACCTATATCTGAAGCATATGTACATTCAAAAGAACATTTTACGTTTTGTTCTCAAGGATGTGCACGTTCAAAAGAACACTTCACGTTTTGTTGCCAAGGCATATCCCCCACAAAACACAAATCAGAAAAATAGGTGCACTCGAAAAGGCGCTGAAAAATGAGTTTAGAAACTCGAGGAAAGCCAATAAATTAATTCATGAGAAAAAGGTAATCGAAGAAATAAAATACCATGAAAAGAAATTACGTATTGATTTGGATAGGGATAGTCTGCGCTTCGTTCGTGTTCAAGGGTTGTACGCCTGTGTTGATGCAGAAAACAGAAAATAAAAACGTTCCGGAAAAGTATAATAATGTACAGGATACAACTAACACGTCAGAAGTTAGTTGGACGAAGTTTTTCACCGATACCCGTCTTATAGAATTGATTGATGTTGCACTGCAAAATAATCAGGAACTGAATATCACGTTGCAGGAAATTATCATTGCCGGGAATGAAGTACAGGCAAAAAAAGGAGAATATCTGCCTTTTGTAAATCTCAAGATGGGTGCTGGGGCTGAGAAGGTAGGCGAGTATACCAGACTTGGGGCTGTTGAAAAAAATCTCGATATAAAATCCGACAAAGAATTCCCTGAGCCTCTGCCGGATTACCTGATCTCTGCCAACGTTTCCTGGGAAGTGGATATATGGAAAAAGCTGCGGAATGCCAAAAAAGCAGCGGCATTGAGATATTTGTCCACAATTGAGGGGAAAAATTTTGTGGTAACTAAGCTGATTGCTGAAATAGCCAGTTCTTATTACGAACTGATGGCGCTTGATAACATGCTGACAACAATAAAAAAGTATATTGAAATTCAAAAAAACGCCTTGGAAGTTGTAAAACTACAGAAACAAGCAGCAAAAGCCACCGAACTAGCAGTGCGTAAGTTTGAAGCAGAGGTGCTGAAAAATCAAAGTTATCAATACAATATTGAACAAAAGATCATAGAAACAGAGAACAGGATAAACTTCCTGGCAGGAAGATTCCCTCAGTCTATTCAACGAAACTCTCAGGGCTATAACGATTTGACTCCTGGCACGCTCTATGCCGGTATTCCATCCCAATTGTTGTCCAATCGTCCCGACGTTAAACAAGCCGAACTAGAGCTGGAAGCCGCAAAATTGGATGTGAAGGTGGCGAGGGCCAAGTTTTATCCATCATTAGACATTGTTGCTGGCATAGGTTATGAGGCATTCAATCCGAAGTTTTTATTAAATACACCAGAATCCATGTTGTATAATCTAGCCGGAGAATTAACGATGCCTCTCATCAATAGAAGGGCAATAAAGGCAGCCTACTACAATGCAAATGCAAAACAGATACAAGCGGTTTACAATTACGAACGAACGGTACTGAATGCTTATATTGAGGTTGTCAATAAGGTATCAAAAATCAGTAATTTAGGAAAAAACTACGACAGGAAAGAGAAGCAGGTTCAGGCACTTACCCAGTCGATTGTTCTTGCAGATAAATTATTCAAATCAGCCAGGGCTGATTATCTGGAGGTGTTAATGACCCAACGAGATGCATTGGAAGCGAAAATGGAATTGATCGAGACGAAAGCACAGCAAATGTACGCAATGGTTAATGTTTACCAGGCGTTGGGTGGGGGATGGAAGTAAATTATGTGAAATGCAATTGCAATTTATAATAAATTTTTTGAATAGACTAAAAAACCATGGTATCGTCATGTTTGCACGATTTCGGGAGAATATCAAAAAAAATATGATGGTTGAGGACTTTTGAGTATGTTTGGTTTTAAGCATCGAAGACGCGACTCCTTACGTGTCATTCCACTGCCCATGGTGTGGCTAAAAACCATTGAACGTAATATTCCTTTCTATCGTTGTTTACCAATAGCTGATCAACAGGAACTTCAGGGGCATATCCAGGTCTTCCTTGACGAGAAACGTTTCGAGGGCTGTGGTGGTTTACAAATAAATGATGAGATAAAGGTAACTATCGCCACGCAAGCGTGCCTGCTCCTTCTCCACCGGGATACCGACTACTATCCGGCAATGGTAACGATTTTAGTTTATCCAAGCACATATATAGCGCACATGTCTGAGTCTGTGGGTGGAATTGTGCGTGAGGGTGATTCGGTCAGGCTTGGTGAATCATGGCAACATGGAGTGGTTATCCTGTCATGGGACGATGTACTTCGTGGCGCGGCCGACATTCATGACGGTCACAACGTTGTTTTGCATGAGTTTGCACATCAGCTTGACCAGGAGGGTGGGGCTGCCCATGGATCACCCATTTTGCCCCGACGCTCAATGTACGTTGCGTGGGCGCGTGTTCTTGGCGCGGAATATGTACGTTTACAACAAGATGCCGAACATGGCCGGAAGACTGTGTTGGATAAGTATGGCGCCACAAATCCTGCAGAATTTTTTGCGGTGGCAACAGAATGTTTCTTCGAAAAGGCTGAGCAACTCAAAAGAAAACACCCGGAGCTTTATGAAGAATTGAAACTCTATTATCTGCAGGATCCGGCACAACTTTCCCGTTGATTGTTCTGTGAAAAAATGTTTGTAAAAAGATGTTTTTAAGTCATCAGGCGAACCTTGCCTACCTTACGACAAATCGATACTTCCTCCCAAATTTAAAAAGAAATATCTTCCTCGCTATCCGGCAAAAAATATACCAAACATGCCCATAGCTATTTTAATATAAAATCTTAACGTTTTAAGAAAAAGAACGAAACTTTGACAATTCATCTGATGAGAAAAATATTTGAAAGTCAGGGTTCTTATGGTACGATGATGGCTATGAAGGGTGTTATAATTGCAATTCACGGCGATGTTGTTGAGATTGAATTCAGCGGAGGACTTCCCAATATCAATGATTCCCTTGTTGTCAGGAAATCGGACGAGACAAATATCATTCTTGAAGTTCATGATCACATAAGCAGCACCGTTGTAAAGGCTATTGCGCTTGGATATACACAGGGCCTGAAAAGAGGTATGTCCGTTGTTTCTTCAGGCAGTTCGCTCAAAATTCCGGTAGATAAGAACTGCCTGGGGAGGGCTTTTAATATCTTTGGAGAACCGATAGATGGCAAGCCCCCTCTAGAAAATGGTAAAGCGCTGCCAATTCATAAAATGCCTCCGGCTTTGACGGAACAGATACCTGCTTCTGGCATCCTTGAGACCGGCATAAAGATCATAGACCTTTTGTCTCCATTTCCCAGGGGCGGTAAAATAGGCCTTTTTGGAGGCGCCGGAGTTGGAAAGACGGTTTTGCTTATGGAATTCATCTACAAAATAGCAAAAGTTTACTCCGGAATATCCATCTTCTGCGGTATTGGAGAAAGAGTAAGGGAAGGGCATGAACTCTGGAGAGAGATGGAAAGACAGGATATTATCGGTAACGCAATGCTTGTGTTTGGAGAGATGTGTGAATCCCCGGGAATAAGATTCCGGGTACCTTTAACGGCAATTACCTTAGCAGAATTTTTTCGAGATGAAATAGGAAAAGACATCCTTTTTTTGATGGACAATATCTATCGGTTTGTTCAGGCAGGAAACGAGGTCTCAGTACTTTTGGGAAGACTCTCTTCCCGGGTGGGTTACCAGCCGACACTCCTTTCAGAACTCGCAGAGGTAGAGGAAAGAATTGTATCAACACCGAGGGGTTCTATTACCTCCATACAGGCGATCTATGTGCCTGCCGATGATATAACAGACCCGGCCGTAGCAAACGTCTTTCCCCATCTCGACACAACGGTAGTTCTTTCGCGGGATATTGCAGCAAAAGGGCTTTACCCGGCAATTGACCCACTACTTTCGACTTCAAAATTTCTCAGTCCGGAAGGCGTGGGAGTAAGGCATTATGGAATCTCACGAAACGTAAAAGAGCATCTCTCCCGGTATAAAGAACTCCTCGATATTATTGCCATGCTGGGCATAGAAGAGCTCTCTCCCGATGACAGGCTTATCGTGAAAAGAGCGAGAAAACTCGAGATGTTCCTCACACAACCTTTTTTCCTTACGAAGGAATTTACCGGAAGAGAGGGGAAACATGTTCCTCTCGCCAAAACCCTCGACGGTTGTGAGATGATACTGTCGGGGAAAATGGATGACATGTCGGAGAATGCCTTTTTTATGATCGGTGATGTCGGGGAGATACGGTGAATAATTCAGCCTTTAAACTACGCATCGTAACACCTGCAAAGATCATGGAAAAAGACATAACCTACATCAGATTGAAGGATAGTACAGGATTTTTCGGTATTTTAAAAGACCATACAAATTTCTTAACGGTTTTAGTTCCTTCTCTTTGTTATTACACATCAGCAGAGGGTAAAGAATATTTTCTTGCAGTTGATGAAGGAATATTAAGCGTAAGGGCTGGATCCGTAATGATCACATCAAAGGAAGTCTTTGAAAGCGAGGATGCTGAGAAACTTGCGGAAATTATCGAAAATACCCTCGCAAAAAGGAACCAGGAGGAAATGGCCTTCCGTGAAATGTTTGAGGGAATCGAGAGGTCATTTATGGAAAAGACGATAAAGTTGGTTAAGGAAAATCCCTAATGGAAAATCAAAAGTTTTCCCGTAATATTGAAAAGTCTGCAAGGGAACTGCTGAGTTCCCGAAAAGAGAGGTCAAATTTCTGGCGTTATGCTAATGTCCTCGGTGTCGGGGGATGGGTTTTTGTTATACCGGTAGTTGGCGGGGCTTATCTCGGAAGGTATCTGGACAAAAAAATGCACGGAGAAGGCATCTCATGGACAATAACCCTTATTATGATCGGCATAGCCGTCGGTATTTATAATGTCTGGTATCTGTTTGTCAGGAAACATCAGTAATGAAGATATTTAATGTTTTTCCGGAGACAATTTTTTCAATCGGCCCCGTTCATATTACCGATACCGTTATTACCACATGGCTCGTCATGATTGCCATAATAACGATAAGCTATTTTGCAACACGGAAACTCTCCGTAAAGCCTTCTTTTTTCCAGGAGATTATAGAAGCCGTCTTTGAGGCCATCGAAGTGACAATAAAGGATATCCTGCCTGTTGAACCCTGGCTGGTTATTCCTGTGCTGGGCACCCTGTGGATACTTATTGGCTTCTCCAATCTGGCTGGTTTAATACCAGGATTGAAGACTCCTACTGCAGACCTTAATACAACTTTTGCATTTGCGTTAATATCCTTTTCAATGACCCACGTCATCGGTATTGCAACACAAGGGTTGAAAGGATATCTCATGCACTATAAAGAACCAACGTGGCTCTTGCTCCCTTTCCACCTTATAGCAGAGGTTACAAGGACCATTGCCCTCGCGGTAAGGCTTTTTGGGAATATGTTAAGTGGCGACATGATCACCATAATACTCCTCGGGATCGTCGGTTTACTGGTGCCGGTCCCGTTTAGCTTACTGCATATTATTATTGCCCTTATACAGGCATATATATTTGGTGTTTTAACCCTGGTTTTTATTGCAGGCGGTATCAGAACAAAATCTTAAAGGAGATTCGATATGGATGCTAAAACCGTAGTTATTTCTGTTTCCATAATAGCGGCTGCCTTTGCCATGGCTATTGGTGGATATGGTCCAGCAAGGGCGTTGGGCAAGGCGCTTACAGAAGCGCTCGATGCAATTGCAAGACAACCTGAGGCCTCGGACAGGATTATGAGGGCTCTTTTTGTCGGGATGGCATTGATTGAATCTATTGCCATATATGCATTTGTCATTGCATTGATTATCCTTTTTGCTAATCCTCTCATCGGGTACATTTTAAAATGAAATTGAACATCTGGACACTCCTCTTTCAGATAATAAACTTTGTTGTTTTGCTCTTTATCCTCAGGCGGATATTATATAAACCCATACGGGAAATTATTGAAAAGCGCAGGGGGATTGTGGCAAAGACTGTCGAGGATGCTGAAAAGACAAAGAAAGAGGCGCTTGAACTGAAGGAGAAACAGCAGGAGGAGCTGAAGAAATTTAAGGAAGTTCAAGACCGCCTACTCGGACAGACACGGGAAGAGGCTCTTAAGGAAAGAAATAAACTGCTCAGTGAGGCAAAGGAAGACGCAGTTAAAATAATCGAAAAAGAAAAAGCGCTGTTTGATGCGGAAAAAAAGAGGATAGAAACGGAACTAAAAACCAAATGTCTTGAGATTACCTCCATTTTTGCATCGAACCTTTTGAAAGATATTTCAGACAAAGAGCTCCATATGGCTGTTGTAAGAAGGTTTTTGAAGGAGAACGAGATAATGGTTTCTGATGTTTCCAAAATGAAAGAAACCGCAGAGGCATTAAATATAGACCTCGTTACCGCATATCCGTTTTCGATGGATGATGAAAAAGTGGTTCGGGGAACTCTTGAAGCGCGTATTGCAAAAAAAATAAAAATTAATACAACCATTGATGAGACGCTTATTGCCGGTGTAAGGGTAAAGGTTGGCGATACGATTTACGATGCCTCACTTGCAGGCCGGATAAATGCCATTGCTTTGAAACTTAAAGAAACCTCCTAGCGCAGTTTCGCCGCAACGAATTACCGCTCAACCTATGCAGGGACAAGGGTACCCTCTCTTCCCCTTCTTTAAAAGTCGGGGATAAGGGAGAGGTAAAAAATCTTCCTAAAAAATATTTGCACAGTAATAAAGATAGATGGAAAAAGAATTCAGCATTTTTTTTGAAAAGATAAAGGAAAAGGTCAAAGCCAGCAGATTCTCCGTTGGCATTACGGAGGAAGGCAGGGTGCTTTCCATAGGAGATGGGATAGTGCATCTTGCTGGTCTGCGGGATGCAAAACTTTATGAGCTTATTAAATTTGCACATGGCGATGAAGGGATAGTATTTGATCTTGATGTTGATAGCATAGGAGTCGTACTGCTTACCGAACGTAACGGAATAAGGGCGGGTGATACGGCTTATAAAACCGAACGAATTGCTTCCGTAAATGTAAGCGAAGGACTCTTGGGAAGGATATTGGATGCCCTCGGTAATCCTATAGATAATGGACCAAAACTTGAACAGACAGTGTCTTGGCCAATAGAAAAGGAAGCACCTTCCTTGCTCCAGAGAGACTTTATTACCGAACCTCTCTACACAGGTATTAAAGTTATTGACTCTATGCTTGCCATAGGTAAAGGACAACGGGAGCTGATCATCGGCGATTCTGCTACCGGCAAGACTTCTCTTGCTATTGATACCGTCATCAATCAGAAAAACTCCCGCGTAATTTCTATTTATGTAGCCATCGGACAAAAAAAGTCTCATGTATTAAAAATTATTGAAGAGATAAAAAGATATGGCGATTTATCAAAGACCATATTTGTAATTGCAGATGCTTCAAACTCTTTTGGTCTTCAATTTATTGCCCCTTACAGCGCTATGGCCATTGCCGAGTATTTCCTTGTTAAGGGGGAGGATGTTTTACTCATCTACGACGATCTTACAAAACATGCCGATGCGTATCGTTCCTTAAGCCTCTTGCTGAAGAGATCTCCCGGCAGAGAGGCATATCCGGGAGACATATTTTTTATCCACTCAAGACTGCTCGAAAGGTCTGCAAAACTAAATCAGAAGAACGGAGGAGGCTCCATTACCGCCCTTCCGATTGTGGAAACACAGCAGGGCAGAATATCATCTTATATTCCCACAAACCTTATCTCGATAACAGATGGTCAAATATATTTGGATACTTTCCTGTTCAACAAAGGTATCCGGCCAGCAGTGGACGTGAGCAAATCTGTGTCGAGGATAGGCGGAAAGGCTCAGGTTGAGGCAATGAAAGCGGTGGCAGAAAGGCTGAAAATCGACTATTCAAGATTCATTGAGGTGGAAGTATTTACAAAATTCGGGGCACATGTGGAGGAAGAGACTGCAAAACTCATCAAACGCGGTGAACGACTAAGAGAAATTCTAAAACAACCGCAGTTTCATCCTTTCACCCTTGAAGATGAGGTATTAAGCTTCATAATTTTGGAATCGGGCGTACTCGATAATGTAGCAATTACCTTAGTAGATAAAGTTTGCAAGGAAATAACGAACGCGGCTAAAACAGCATTCCCGGAGATTATAAGGCGTATCAATCAAGATGGTTTGCTGGAAAAAAAGGACCTGGAAGCATTGAAGGTTTTCATCGGAAAAGAAAGGGTTTAGCCATGCTTTCTTCCATAGATATTGAAAAAAAAAGAAGAGCGCTCTACACCATAGAGGATATCGTCAGCGCAATGAAGGCATATGCCGGGGTCACGATCAGAAGAACCGATGAACTAGTACAGAATGTAAGGGTTTATGAAAATAATCTGATTTTGGCTATGTACGATCTTACAACACATTATCCGGGAATATCATTAAGGGGGCAAAACAAAGGAAAACGAATTCTCGTAGCATTCGGGTCATCACAGGGATTATGTGGCCCTTTTAATGAAAAAATAGCCGACACCGTTTCCCGTGTCGCTACCAGCAATGATATCCTGTTTGTCATCGGAAAGCGGCTGAAATTATCTCTGGAATTAAAACAGACAAAATATGAAGATTATTGCGACTCCGTTGCTAGCATCAACGGAATACAGTCGGCCCTGAAAGATACGGTTTTGAAAATAATGAATATATACCGTAAGGAAGAGTACTATAATCTTACGCTCATCTTCACCTATATTTTTGAGAAAAAGGCCGAGATTTCCGTGAAACAGACACTCCCGCCTGATATGCATAAAGAGGGAGCTTTAAGCCAGACAAGGGTTCCGCCTTACACCTATCTTGAACCAAAAAAAATATTTGAAAAGATCCTGGAAGAGTTTTTGTTTATCAGCCTTTACAGAGGTTATGTAGAGTCACTGAGGAGCGAGAACTGGTATCGGATGAGGAGCATGGAAGGAGCCTCTGAAACCCTGAAAAGACAACTTTCGGATCTTAATGCCATGCAGATGTACACCCGGCAGGAAGAGATTACCGAGGAGATGCTGGAGATATTGGGAAGCGGGATGTTTTTTAAAAAATAGATACCCGGTTGCTTGTATATAATAAAAAAACACCTTGCACAGACTGAAATCTCAAGGGATTTGTAACTATTCAGCGAAACGGATGGTGAGAGAGAATAATTTCTCAGAATAGTTAGGAGCCGATAGGGAAAACGGGCAGACGGGAAAATCCCGA
>NZ_MJUW02000094.1 GCF_001753675.2 Candidatus Brocadia sapporoensis
TGGGCGATTCATGCCTAAAAATAACCTTTTTTCAGCTCGAATTGCGAAAGTCGGGTTAAGTCTGACCGGTAGTTTCAAATATCTGATTGTGGCAAGTGTTATGATAAGCATCCTTCAATACATTCCTACCTGTTTGGCAGTTATTGTGCTGAGAAGATGCAGGGCAGAGCGAGAGAGGAGTTATAGGATGCCTGGTGGATATTCTATTCCAGCCGTAGCATTGGCAATCTGTGGTTGGCTGATATGCCATGTGGAATTAACAGTGATGGTAGCAACGGCAATAGCAATTGTTTTGTCATTGCCGTTTTATTTTAAGAGACGATAATCTAATAAAGTTTTTCAGTTTGCTATGCGCAGATATCGCGAAATGCACGTCCATAATAGTTCCCACCCATATAAATTCAAGGCACTAATTACTTTCTCAGGGCAAACGTAATTCCGGCTACGTTTCCTTGTTCATTAAATATTCTTGTCATTGTTACATTCACAGGCTGCCCTTCCGTGTTTGAATCTGCAATCTGAAAATCAGTAATTTTTTCTTGTGTGTTCGTAAGCGCTTCTACAGGCAAAGATAGCTTCATACGCGATAAGTGTGCTAATAAATCGGTATTTTTTATATCCGCTTCCTGAATACCTAAAAGTTCGGACGCTGTTTGATTCATATTCCTGATTTTCCATTGTCCATCAGTAACAATTATGCCCTCCTTCAGGCCGGACAAGATCGATTCTAAAACAAACGTCTCGTCCTTTTTTTCTGGCTTTTCTTTTACCGGCCGCATACGCAATAATGATTTTATTCTGGCAAGCAATTCTATTTTATTAAAAGGCTTGCTAATAAAATCGTCTGCCCCCGCTTCAATCCCTTTGATCCTGGCGTCCATCTCATGCAAGGCAGTAATCATGACAATAGGGATATTTTTTGTTGTTTCATCGGAGCGGAGTTTCTGGCACACCTCATATCCCGTCACCTTTGGCATCATGATATCTAATAATATCAAATCGGGATGTTCACCTTTTGCTTTTTCTAATGCCTCCTCGCCATCATACGCCTCGATTACATCGTATTCAGAAGCTGTCAGGATTACCCGAAGGAGTTTTACGTTTTGCTTAATATCATCCGCTATTAATATTTTCGGTTTATCCATGTTTTTCAATTCCTTTTTTGTCTAGGCCTTTCCTGGCGCTTTTTAAATCCCGCGATAAACGGCTACCCTTTTTTTATATATTTTTCAATGATAAGTGGTAATTCCTGAGTATTAATCGGCTTGCTAACATAGGCATCACAGCCCGTTTCTAAGATCTTTTGTTCATCTCCCTTCATGGCATACGCAGTAACTGCAATGATGGGGATTTCCTTTGTCATGGCATCTGCCTTGATCAGTTTTATCAAGGTAAGACCGTCTATCCCCGGGAGTTGGATGTCCATAAGGATAATATTAGGTTTCTGATTCTTTAACAGGTTTAATGCCTCCTCTCCGGTAGCTGCCTCAATCACCGCATATCCCTTTGATTTGAGCACGACGCGCATGAGTTTTCTGTTTTTTTCATTATCCTCAACAACCATCACATTTTTATCCGGCATGCTTTTTTTCCTTCAACAATATAAGTTAAGTTAGCATTTTGAATTTTGGTTTTGATTAGAATTTATTGTATTCTCTAGTAAGGCCCTTCTATTTATTGCGTATCAGCCTTTTTCACATGGAGCTGTTCTATTTTCTTGATTGTAGAAAGGAGGACTTCTTTCGTATTGCTGCTTTTTTGGACAATGGTTAATATGTGGCCATTTAATACCTTTTTATCTTCCGGGGTAATATCCTTTGCAGAACAGATAATAATAGGGATTTTTTTCGCCGTTGGATGGTTTCTCAGCCGTTCAACCACATCGAAACCACTGACATCCGGCATCATAAGGTCAAGGACTATGAGATCGGGGTTACTATTCAGAGCGAGATTGATGCCGTCATTGCCGCTATACGCTTTCAGCACCTCAAAGCCCGCGTCTTCAAGCACGACACTCATATATTTCACAACCTCTTCATCATCATCCACAATGAGTATTTTTTTTTGGTTTGTCCTTGTTCTGTACAAGTGGTATACAGGCATTTACAGAATTGACAAGTTTTATCCGGTCAATGGGTTTCATTAAATATTCCACGGCACCCAGACTAAAACCGAGATCTTTATTGTCTATCATGGACACAATAATTACGGGTATATTAGCAACATCGGGAGAATTTTTCAGTTCGGAGAGCACGTCCCATCCGTCTTTTTTGGGTAACATTACATCCAGGGTAATTAAAAATGGTTGGTATTCTTTTGCCTTTTTGATAGCCTCTTCGCCATCTCCGGCAGTAATAACATGATATCCTGCATTTGTTAGATACAGGGTAAGAAGGTCGGATGCCATGCGGTCATCTTCGACAACCAAAACAGTTTTTGCATCTTTTCCCGCCACGGGCATTGTCTGTTGGGGTTTGAGGTTGGTTTCTTTCGGCTCTTTTGCTTTAACTACAGCTTTAAGAGGTAATACAAAATAAAATATGCTCCCCTTTCCGTATTCACTTTCGCACCAGATCTTTCCGCCGTGCATTTCTAGGATCTTTTTTGTCAGGGGAAGCCCTAACCCTGTTCCTTCATATTTTCGTGCAAAAGAGCCATCCGCCTGCCAGAATTCGTTAAACACCTTTCCGATATCTTCATTTTTTATTCCAATTCCCGTGTCAGATACCGAGATCTGTAGCATATCATCCACAATGCTGGCTTCCAGGACAATCTTTCCGTTCTCCGGGGTAAATTTTATGGCATTTGACAACAGATTATATAAGACTTGTTTAAATTTAACGCGGTCAGCCTCAAGGTTATCCACGTCAGTCAGTATTATGGTCTTTAATTCCAGATGTTTTTTACTGGCCAGTCCCTTTATTATCGTATATACTTCCTCAATCGCCTCGTGGACGGGAAAAACCTCGCACTGGAGTTCCATCCTGCCTGCCTCAATCTTAGACAAATCCAGAATATCGTTGATCATCTGGAGGAGATGGCAACCGCTGCTGTGAATATCATTCGCGAAGTCCATCTGTTCTTCATTCAAATCGCCGGCAATCTTGTCCCGAAGCACCTCCGCAAAGCCGATAATAGCATTGAGCGGTGTGCGCAGTTCGTGCGACATATTGGCCAGAAACTCCGACTTCATCTTGTTTGCTCGTTCCAAAGCCGAAATGGCCTGTTGCAAATAAGCAGTTTTCTCGGCAATGCGTTGCTCAAGTGTGGCATACGTTAATTGTAATTTGGTAGACATATCATTAAATGCCCTGCCCAGTTGGCCCACCTCGTCCGTAGCTGATACATCTACTTTTGTTGTAAGATCGCCCGTTTTTGTAATCGTGGTTACCGCAGCTGTTAATCTTTCAATTGGCTTCATAAACTTTCCTGTCGTCAGAAAAACGATGACCACAATCAACAAGATGCTGACAGAACTGACGGTAACGAAGAAAACGACATTGGCTGCAAATCGTTGCTCGGCGATTTCCTTTGGAATAATGACGCTGATCGCCCCTCGTAATTCCCCAATCCTGTAATCATAGCCAATATCGTAATGGTTTTTTATAAAGTCAGGGGCTTTTTCTATCGGACCATGGCAGAGAAGGCAATCCTCGGTTATACGCAAGGCATAAAGGTAGCGCTCCGCCCTTTTGCCATCCACAACATCCTCTTCCCAATACTCCAAAAGGTTAGGGTCTTTCTCCATTTTTCTGAGCACCTTTTCTTCAAAGGGATCTGGTTTATTGAGCGGGTTTCGAAATCGCATGCTTGTTTGTTTCATAATATAGCCGGTCTTTTCGGCGAATTTCGAACCTATTGAATAGCCAGAAACAGCGGGAATAAAATATTTTGTCTGTTCGTTAATTTCAATTCCAGATATTTTTAGGGCAGAGGCAAGATAATTTCTGGCAGTTTCTAATTCCGTAGCAATTAACTTAGCCTTTTCCCGAACCTCTTTGACAAATTCCTGACGTGTCCGTTTATAAATTGAAAAGGCAATCACCCCGTTCAAAGTAACCAGCAACACGGCCAATAGTATTACGAGTTTGTGTCTGATCTTCATATTCGTTTGTTATTTTAACAATCTCAATCCCCTATGTCCAATTCTTTACTACTTACTTTTTCCCGGTTATTCTTTCTACACCTGTCGAATTAACAGCCTGAAAAGACCTTGAGCGGTCTTTTCAGGGATGGTCTGAAGTTCTTTTATGTGCCAGTCAATCTGCAATAACGGATTTGTTATTTACAAGATTTCTTTTCTGGTAAACCATCTCAGTCATTGCGGCAAACCTTTCCCCCCTTTTTCTCGTGTCAAGTTTGGTAATGTTTTTAAGGTTTTCTATTGTTGATTGACAAGAACCTAAGAGTTTACCTCATAAGTTCACGAAAAGGAATTTTGATCTGAAACAATAATACCGAAATGATTTTTTCCCAACTCCACGTATGATTTTGACAGAATGGCATAGTCTTTAGTGTTGTGGGTTACTATAGTCATTTTGTGCTTTCCGGCATAGGCTAGTTGTCCGCTATCGCCTTTATCATGTCTGCCAACTTCAAAAACGCGAGTAACAGTACCGCCTCTGTTGCGTAGTACCTCTGCCAGCAATACTCTCACATCCTCGTTAAGATATAACGCATAGCAGACTCTTTGAGAGATAGCTCTTTATTTATCTCCTGCTTGTTTTCGTAATAAGTAAGCGAGAGAGCCATAGGCTTGTGAAAGTGTTAGAAGTGGAAATTCTTTAACGAATTCTTCTTGCGTCATACCTTGTTTCAATACATAAAAACAACAGGACGTACCGGGAATTTTGTGTCAGTGATTACAGGATTTACGCCACAATGGATTTTGTCGAAGGATTGAATAGCAAATCCGGGTTATCCAGCGACGGGCCTACGGTTTAAGAGGCGAAGAATATCTTCGCTTAAAAATTCTGATCTGTATGCTTCCGGAAATATAAAAATGCAAATTTTCCTACCCATTTCCACGACGACCCTCTTTCTTTATTTAGGAAGTATTTAGTGTCTGAACGAACACACATAATTTTGTCATTTTGGCCGAAGGGAGTAATTTTCAAACCCTACAATTTCAAGGTTCAAAAGATTTCTTGCCCCGCCCGAAATGACATTTTTGGTAGTTTTCATTCGGACACTAAGCCTTATCCAAGCGTGATTTTTTTGTTGAGAGAGGTGAAGATGGTTGAAATGCCCGATTTTACTGGTTAAAATGGAGACGTGTGAAAACTTTAATAACC
>NZ_MJUW02000120.1 GCF_001753675.2 Candidatus Brocadia sapporoensis
TTTTGCTAGAGAGAATTTTTTTCGCTTGACAAAAGCCTTCTAATGGGTGACCCTTTTCTTCCTTCTTTTCTTCCTTCCAGGAACCGGCAAGGCCAACACTGCATTCGTATCAATGACCAGTGGAGAATATGCTTTAGATGGCGTCAAGGTGATGCTTATGATGTTGAAATAATCGACTACCATTAGGAGTGCATTATGAAAATGAAAAAGATGACGCCTGTTCATCCGGGAGAAATACTACTCGAAGAATTCTTGGAACCTATGGGAATAAGCCAGTATAAACTGGCCAAGGATATTAGCGTGCCGCCTCGCCGTATCAATGAGATCGTGCAGGGCAAACGTTCAATCACCGCTGATACCGCACTGCGACTTTCCCGTTATTTCGGACTGTCAGAGCGATTCTGGCTCAATCTTCAATCGCGCTACGATCTTGAAATAGAAAAAGACAGACTTGATGCGCGTTTGGTGAAAGAGGTTCGAGTCTTGACGCTGAAAACCACATAATCAAAAAAACTCCCAACCTGTCGTTCGGGAGGGGCGGACAACCTGTTAACCCCTGCACCCGATTTTGCCATTACTCCCTGTTTTCACCTTCACCCGTCCTCTTGTGGATACAATCTATTATTTATAAACATTTTATATCATAAGAGAGGCTTGTCTGGCATATTGGTGAGAAGTCCGGATTGGCCCAACTTTCATAGTAAGTTGGGTTGTGTAAACAAAAAGCAGATTAAGCGCTTATTTTTTAATCCTTTTCAAAGCAAGCAGAAACCCATAGATAATCGCCTGAGGTCTGGGAGGACAGCCGGGAATATAGACATCAACAGGAACAACATTGTCAATCCCATTTTTTGTGGCGTAACAGTTGCTAAATATGCCGCCACTGCATGCGCATGCACCTAAGGCAATAACCATCTTAGGATCAGGAGTGGAATGATAAGTCTTTATCAGTGCAGCCTCAAGATTTCTCGTTGGAGGCCCGGTCACGAGCAAACAATCTGCGTGACGTGGTGATGCAACAATATCTATCCCAAATCTCTGTAAATCATGAACAGGACTATTGTATAAGGCAGCAACCTCCCATTCACAACCATTGCAGGAACCCGCATCAACTTCACGAACGTGGAGCGAACGCCTGAAAACGGAAAAAATCTCTTCCTTCAGCTTCGTCCCAAGATCTTCAACTGAGGCTGTTTCATCTAAACCAGCTTTGACTAAAAGATTATCTTTATTTTTTGTGGTAAGCTCAAAATCATTTGTAATAGTCACAGCCTTAAAGGGGCATGCCTCCTCACACATTCCGCAGAAGATACATTTGGCATGTGACATTTGTAAATACCGCTTCCCCTTTTCCTCAACCCATGTATAGGCATTTGTAGGGCACACCTCTACACAGGCATTGCAGTGTCTGCATTTTTCATGGTCTATTTCGATTCTCCCTCTAAAGCGAAGAGGGGCAGGTTCTTTTTCTTTCGGATACCGTGAAGTTACTACACCGGTTTGAAAACTTTTTTGAAATTTTGTAAACATTAAAAAAACCCTAATAGTTTTATAGCGTTCATTATGATATAAGATTCCAGACGGATCTCAGCCAACCCAAAAATTATTTTTCGTGTAATTTCATGTATTTCGTGGTCTTGTATATCGTTTCACAAAACCTATATGCAAACGGGTGCCATTCTGTTGAATGGAGCGGCAAAGCGATCTGTTATTTATAAAAGACCTAATATCGCTTCACTGTTGCCCGCAATAGCGGTAACATGTGGAGACATTTCTGTGAAACGCTACACTGGATTGTTAAAGGTCTGTACATGAGTAACACAATTCGAAACTCTTATTAATCAGAGGAAAATCAGGGACAATGTTATCTGGAATTGCAAAAGGAATCGCCGGCCAGTTGCAGAACGAAGGCGATCTTACCTTATACCGGAACAATCTGTTATCTGGCGCAGTTGCAATCCAATAGATATTTTCACCCCGCGGAGACTCCACATAACTCAAGGCATGTCTGTAAGGTGGAATCTCTTTCTCTAGAGGGATTTTTAAGGGTCCCGGTGCCATTTTATCGAAACACTGTTCAATAATATAGATTGACTGATAAACTTCGTCTACCCTGACTCGTATCCTTGCAAGGACATCTCCCTCGTAATGAAAAATCGGGATGTCAAAATCAACTTTATCATAAGCCGCATAGGGGTGAATAAGCCGGGTATCGGTTGCAATACCAGACGCCCTTGCTGCTACGCCAACAACCCCTAACTCCTTAGCAATTTCGGTTGACAACCTGCCCGTTGTTTCAAACCTGTCTAACAGTGAAGAAGATGCGAATATAATTTTGGTAAGCTCTTTAAAATCTTTTTTGACCTCACTGAGTGTAGCTAAAATATGTTGTTTTAAATCATTGTTGATATCAAATCGCACGCCGCCAATCGTAAGCATCCCTCTTAAATAGCGGTTTCCGCATATGGTCTCATTGAGTTGTTGCATGCGCTCGCGAATCCTGAACCCATGTGCGTTTCCTAAAAGGAAGGCTGCACCAGCGCAGATATTCCCGACGTCACCAATATGATTGTAAAGCCTTTCTAATTCTAAAACAATCGTCCGTATAAATTTCGCACGTGGTGGTATTTCAACACCCGCTACCTTCTCAATAGCCTGGCAATAACCCGTTGCATGTGAAGCGGCACAAACACCGCAGATACGCTCGGCGAGAAATAAAGCCTTCGTATATGGCATCGTCTCAAACAACTTTTCTGTGCCTTTGTGAGTATAAAACAATTTTGCATCAAGATAATATATGCTGTCGCCGACTGCGCTAAACCTGAAGTGTCCCGGCTCGATAATGCCTGCATGGATGGGGCCTACGGGAATTTCAAAAACACCTTCGCCTTCCACTTTAAAAAATGGCAGTCTGGATTCCTGAAGGGGTACACGGGTATTTACATCAAAATCTTTCCTTAAAGGATAGGTATTTTCCGGCATATTGCCATGGAGTACGAGCGTGCCGGGATCAGGATGCCCAATGGGCTCAAGTCCGAACATATCCTTAATCTCACGTTCATACCAGTGTGCAGCGGGAATTTTTGTGGTGACCGATGGGAATTCCGGATGGTCTTCACTCACGGGTATATGAACAATTAAAAATATATCTGCATGAGGCACAGAAAAAACGTAGTAAATTCTGAAATTCCCATTTAGGCTCCTTTCGTCGTTACCGATCATTGCTGAAAGGCCCGCATGAAAAGTCTCCCGTAGATAGACACAGACATCCAATAGATTTTCTTTTTTCGTAGAAATATATATTTCATTTTCCAGGAAGCTTTTCGTAATGTTAATAGTATCTTTGAACCGATCAGTCAATTCGTCAAGATAAAATTGCCGGTGCTCTTTCATTACGCATTCCTTATAATATCAGAGATTTGACTGAGTATTACCCGCATGATGGGTGGCACGTAGAAACTAATGATCAGCACAAAGATCAATAAAAAACACATAGCAGCAATGGTAAACTTGCTTACTTCTCCCTGGACAACAGTTTCTGCGGGCTCGCTAAAAATCATTTTGAATATATTATTTATATAACCCACAAAAATAAGCACGAGAAATACAATAAGCAGTGATGTAAATATAAGGACAAATGCACTCCCGCTTGAAAAAGCATCGGCCAGGACTATAAATTCACTGACAAATATATTAAATGGCGGGATGCCCGTAATGGCAAAGACCGCGATAATCAAAATTACTCCGGTAACGGGCATTGTTCTGATAATTCCTTTTATCGATTCCATTTCCCTCGTTTTATATTTTAAGAACAGATTACCCCCGCAAAAAAACAGGAGTGATTTTGCCACCGCATGGTTAAAAGTATGGAGCTCAGCGCCGTAAATGCTATACATACCGCCAAAACCCAAACCGAGCGCAATAAAACCGATGTGTTCAATGCTACTAAAGGCAAATAACCGTTTGTAGTCCCTTTGCACAAGGATAAAAGGTATAGAAACAATGACAGAGGTAAGCCCGAACGCCATAAGAAGGGTGCATGAATAATTTGGCCCAAGGCATTTTGATGAAATAACATGGAAGCGAATGATACCGTACAGGGAACAATTTAATAGTACACCAGAAAACAAGGCGCTGATGGGTGACGGAGCCTGACTATGGGCATCGGGCAGCCACGTATGCATGGGTGCAAGGCCTGCCTTGGTGCCATACCCAATGATGATAAAGAGAAAGGCAAGTTTCATCAGATGCGGCTCAAACCTGTCAGCCACAGCTAGCAAGTCCGTCCAATTCAGCGCATATCCAATTTCACCCACCACATTTTTAGACGAATGATAGGTAAGAATAACGCCAAATAACGCCAGGGTAATCCCCACGGTGCAGATGATGATATATTTCCACGCCGCCTCCTGGTGCGGCTTTTTATTATAAAAACCTACCAGGAACGTAGTGGATAAGGTCGTGGCTTCAATTGCCACCCACATGATACCCAGATTGTTGGCCACACAAACCGCCAGCATGGTGAAGATAAACATGTGGAAAAGGAAGTAATACCAGCGCAACCTTTTTTCAGGAAACTCCGCCGCATGGAGTTCTGCGTCCATATAACCTATCGAATATAAGGCAGCGGCAAAACCAACAACGCTGACAATCTGCGCGGTGAGCAAGCTAAGTGCGTCTACATAGAAAAAGCCATTGAGTTCCGTTAATGAACGATTAAGGTAGATAGTATAACCAAGGTATATATTATAGAGTAAAAGCGCAAAGCTACCGGCGACGCTTATATATTTAGATACGTTGTGTTTTTTTATAAGAACACAGGCGACAGCGGTTATCAGTGGTATAAAGAGAAAAATTGATATAAGCATTCTACTCCCTGAGTTCTTTTAAAAAACCTATGTCGATGCTCTCAAACGTTTCTTTAATCCGGTAGACATAGATGCCCATAATGATCACACTCACCAGGATATCAAAAAAAACTCCCAGCTCTACGATGAGAGGCATACCGTATGATGTGGATAACGCAGCAAAGAAGAGACCGTCTTCCATCGCTAAAAGACCGAGGATCTGCGTAATCGCTTTTTTCCTGGTAATCATGGTAAAAAATCCCACAAGGGTGATAGCTATTGAAATAGGAAGGCAATGCTTCATGAGGGTGCTTTCAAATTGAATAATAGGTTCTGTCGCATAATATGCAACAAGGATAACGCCGCAGGAACACAGTAGCGACAAGGTAAAACTCAGAAAGGATTCTACCTCTTTTTTAATCCCGACTTTTTTTATGATGTAGAAAAGGAACCATGGGATGATAACTACCTTAATCACCAGGGTAATGCCCGTGGTAATAAATATATGGTAAATACCGGAAAGATATGCAATTATCCCGCTTGCGCACGCCAGGATAAAGGACCTGATAGCATACGCCCATACGCAGGTAGTCAACCGGCCGGTACTAATATGTAAAATCGTTGCTATGAGCATCATGACTGCCAGGACATCAATAGTTTGCGAATTGACAATGATATGTTGTTTCATGACAAATTAGCTCACTATATAATGAGTAATAATTGCGAGGACCGCCAAAACAAATGAAGTTCCTAACAGGTTTGGTATACGGAATAATCGCACCTTCGCAAAGGAAGACTCAACAATAGCAATGAGAAATGCAAAAAACCCAATTTTGACGATATAGAGGAAAAAAGAAACGATCAGCCCTGGAAAAGTAAGACCGGAAGCAATGCCCCAGGGTAAAAAGGTATTTACAAGGATCGTTAGCAATATGAGCAATTTCATACAGGATGCCCATTCGATTAAAGCAAGATACCGCCCGGAAAATTCAAGAATCATTCCTTCGTGAATCATCGTCAATTCTAAATGGGTAAATGGATTATCAACGGGAATCCTGCCCGCTTCCGCAATAATTACAATGGCAAGGGCGGCGAGGGATAAAAAGAGCGAAGGGCTCAGTAATTTGTAACTAAGCATGGCCTGGGTAATATTGCTCAAATTAGTAGAACCATTAATGATAGCAACGTTAAAAACAGAAAGCATCATGGCGGGTTCGGCCATGGAAGAGATTGTCATTTCACGACTGCCCCCCATGCCACCAAACGCACTACCGGTATCAAGGGATGAAAGTGCAAGAAAAAACCTTCCTAATGCAAAAAGATAAATAACGAGAATGACATCACCCGTAAAATTTGCAGGAACGGTTGATGAAAGGACCGGAACTAAAAGTGCTATAATCAAAATAGATACAAAGGTCACGTATGGGGTTGCTATAAAGATCCACGACGCCGTTTCCGATATTACGGCATCTTTCCGGAAGAGCTTCGCGAGGTTGTAATACGGCTGAAACAAACTTGAACCTTTCCGACATTGAAAACGGGCCTCTATATTATTAATAAACCCTTTGATCAGAGGAGATAATCCTGCAATAACAACGATCTGGAGAATGGGAAGTATAATAAGCTGAATCAAGACCGATATCCTACCATCCGATAACCAACATCGAGATTATTAAAGTGATAAAAATGTAGACAAGATAGATGTGAACGCTCCCGGTATGTATCCATCTTACTTTGTTTGATATGCTTAAAACATATCTCGAAAGGGGGGCGTAAAAATATTTTTCAAAAATGGGCGTTATTTCAGCAATATATACTATGGACTTTACAAAATACTTGGGAACGGTATATGTGGTCTCTATCTCACGGCGAGGTCTGTATAAGTTACTAAAAATAATCCTGAACGGTTTAGAAAAGGCCGTTGCTGTGTACCCAAACCTCGGTTCCGGAGAAATCCCACATGTCCATGTCTTATATATCTTCTTGGTAAAACCAGGATTTATTAAAGTTATTGCTCCAACGGTAATTGCAAAAAACATTAAACCAAAAACCGTGACACTTTTTAGTGATATTTCAGAAAAATTGGTCTGAAGGGTCTTCGTCTGCAACCAATCGTATGAAGTAATTGTATGTGCAATATTCACACCTAACAATTCGGTATTGACATGATTAATTGTCGTCATAATTTTTACAGGAAAAAGCCCCATAAATATACAGAGCCCTGCCAGAAGCCCCATACTTACATACATAATAACAGGGACTTCCCTGGCGTGCTGCGCATATTCAGAGCGAGGCATGGCAAGGAAGGAAATCCCAAATGCCTTCACAAAACAAGTGGCAACGAGCGCCCCTGTCAAGGCAACAGTAGCGCCACAAATAGCAGTTAACACCTTTACAATCACGGAAGGGATGGTAAAGCCGTTTAACAATGATTGAAAAATAAGCCACTCGCTCACAAACCCATTCAGGGGGGGAATTGCTGAAATCGATAGCACTGCCACCAGGAATAAAGGAGCTGTTACCTGTAATCGTTTGATCAGTCCACCTAGTTGTTCTATATTCTTCGTATGGGTTGAGTAATAAATATTCCCGGCGCAACCAAACAACAGAGACTTAAATACCGCATGATTCAATACATGATACAGACCAGCAATCATTGCAAGAGACGATAATGCCATGAGATTATATGATTTAAAGATCATTGACAACCCAATGCCAATAAGGATGATACCGATATTTTCGACACTACTATATGCAAGTAAGGTCTTAATATCCTTCTCCAGTAGGGCATAAAGGATACCTAAGATCGCTGATGAAGCGCCAATAATGAGAATGATGATTCCCCACCAGGGAGGGCTTGGTGTAAGGAATTCAAAGTAAAACCGGATAAAACCATAGATGGCTGTTTTAATCATCACTCCCGACATAACCATAGATACATTACTGGGCGCAGCGGGGTGCGCCAAAGGGAGCCAGAGATGCAAAGGGAAAATACCGGCTTTTATACCAAAACCGATAAGCACCAGAAAAAAAACAATATTTTTGGATATAGCCGGCATTATGTCTCCGGCGTATCTGAAGCTATCAAAGTCAAATGTCCATGTCTTTACATAGGAAAACATAATAAAAAAGGCGACAGAGATAAATACTGCACAAATATAAGACATGAAAAGATAGACAAAACCGGCCTTTCTATGAAAGGGATTTTCGTATTCAAAAATAACAAGGAAGAAAGAAACTATCGTCATGAGCTCCCATACAATCATAAATACCAGGGCATTGTTTGCAGTTACCACAAGGATCATGGCCAAAAGAAAAAGGTTGAAATGAAAACCAAAAAACCGCATATCCCGTTTATTAACGTACAACTTTGTGTATCCAAGAGAATAAACAGAAGCTATGAGACTGATAACGGATATAGCAAGAATAAAAATTGCAGAGAGCGAATCAATTAAAAAACTATAGGTAATAATGGCGTGATATAAAAGAAAATTGAACCGCTCGGCAGTGTGGTTGAATAATACCGATATGGCTATTGCAATATTAACGCAGGAGGCGATGGCCGCCAAAATAAACGATAGGTAGTTTCCCAGCATTTGCCATTTATAAAAACATAAGGCAAACAGTGCGCCGAGTGCAAACAGGGTGATAGATAGAACAAACAGATGCTCAATCAACGTGCGTATTATCCAAAGTTTTTACAAACAGATGAATGACTTATTACAACAGTTTGGTTTTGAAAAATTCCAATAATGCAAAGGCCTTATGTTCTATAGCAGCAATTCGTGAATTACCAATTCACATAGCCGTAAAGGTGTTTTAGTTTAGGATGATTTTTCAAAAAAACTTGGCGCATTCTATCTAAATAATAAATAAAAATCAAGTAATTATACGGAAGCCGGCAGTAAGCTGTACTTTAAATGTCAGTCTCATTAAAGATTTTTAAGAGATAGTAAAATCTCTCCCGCATCTATACATCTGCAAATGGGACATTTTTCTTGCGAAATAAGAGATTCGCGATCTTTAAGTAGCTTAAATGCCTCTTTAAAAGAACGGGAGGTAATTTGCCAATTTCCTCCATATTCTTTTAGATTCCCACAAGAACAATATACTACTGGCTCAGACATGAACAATCCCTCAAATTTATGAACAAAATCATATAAAGTTGACTTTTTAGTAACTCGCCCTAAAAAACTCGAAATAATATCCTTTTATATACCGAAACAAGTTAAGAATTCAAGTCATTTTTGAAAAGTTACATATTTTGTTAGCATTGTCCGGTTAGAAATTTGCGGGTACGTTTTTGTCATACCTGAACGCTTTTATCGAGTATCCAGTGAACCCTGAACTTCCTGTATTCCCGCTAAAAACATGCGGGAATTACCTCCCGAGAGCAATAAAACAAGACACGCAAATTTCTAACCGGACAACACCGCTTTTGCCCCTTCATTTGCATATTCTCCTGACGTCCTTAATTTCGCACATAACAAATAGTCATCACAAAATAGGCACAAAGTCAAATAACAATACTCCCACACAATATCCATGAAAAAAACGTCCTTCCTGATTCCCGTGTTACTGTTCTGGAGCCGGTTGTATGGAAAAAGGATATAGACGTTTGGTTGCAAATCATGAAGCAACAGGATACAAGGCTATTCGTGAAAATGAGGGTAAAAATCATAGAGTCCGCAGCTCTTGCCGGATAAGCTAAATATCGGGGATGTTATCTTATACATCGATTGTTTCTTACAAAAACCATTGATGGTGGGTTCTGCAAAGTAAGCTATCTGCAACAAATTCTTTAAAGCGCTTTGTTACAACAAGATTTTAAAACAAAACGATTTATGAAAGTGTGATGCCGTTCTTTTTTGTCAACAAATTGTTTTTTTGTTGACATCGTAACGACATTATGTCACTTTACCGCAATACACGAACGAACAAACAGAAGCATTACGATAAGGGCAAACCCTGAGTGATCAGGGGACGCAAAGTAAAGGGTCTTTAAACATACAAGGATGTAGTTCAAAAGACAAACTTGCTTAAAAAGACAGCCTTACTGCCGAAGATGTTTTACCCACGAACTTTGCAGTAAGGCTTTTTCGTTTTTACGTATTAAGGATCATGCATTATACGTCTGATTGAACCTTAGAGAAGAGGGACAAGATGCTTTCACATGCCTTAACCATTGTAATGAATGAGTTGAATGCACACCTCGCCGAAAGCTACGGTTCTAACTCTCCTCAGGTTGGATTGAGAAATTTGGCAGAGGGATTTTCAGGTACCGCTGGCGAAAGAGACAGGCTTTACTTATCGGTAGTAAATATTAAAGATGAGAAAACCCTGAAGAACCTGCCAAACTATATACGAAACGACGCAACGCTCAGAGCAGTTTATGAAAATCCCCCTGTTTTTCTCAATTTTTTGATTCTTATGGCTGCAACCCATACGGATTACACCAACGCATTATTGATATTATCGAGGGTAATACGTTTTTTCCAGTCCAAAAACGTGTTTACGCAAGACAATGTTTCCCCTGGTTCGATAACGAATTCGAGCCCAATTAACCCTCTTGACCAATTAGAAACGTTTAAGCTTATTTTTGATTTATATTCTCCAACCTTAGAGGAAGTCAATCATCTGTGGGGTACTTTGGGGGGCAAACAGTATCCTTTTGTTCTGTACACCTTAAGAATGCTTGAAATGAAGTTCAGAGCAGTCCAAAGCGAAAGCGGGCTTATTACCGAAGTTGTCAGCAGTTTCCATCACAGGAAAACGGTGGCGCCTTAATATGGGTGAGATCATTATAAACGGATATAAACGGTTATTTGAAATACAGTTGCTCCACCATTACTGGCTGGATGATGGGGCGACGGTGTTCGATTTGATATCAACACAGACGCAACGGGACAAACGTCTGCTGTCGTATGACATGCGCCAATTCCTTTCAGTGTCGCCAACGGCTTCAACTTCAAAGTCTCTCAGGGGTTTTGGGTGTGTGTATAAGAACACGGCACTGGGGTGCGTGGTTGCGGTTCCGCAGGATGCTGTGATTCCGGCAGAAACGAAGTTCGAATTTACAGTGACGGTCATTGACCCTGCTTTTTACAACTACACTGCGTTGACTCTGCGTCCTCAGAAAATTTATGAATTATACCATAAACCTGAAGATAAAACTTACCGGTTCAAAGAGGACGTGCCTGTGCTGTCAAATTTGACAGGGGCTTCAAGATGGACCGGCGATAATAAGGCTCTTTTCCTGTCCAGGGAATTTCCTGACCTTGCTGCAGACGACACGGTGGAATCACTCATTAAATCGGGAAACGAGCTGTATCAATTGACTGGTGATCAGCCTGATGCAACTACTCAGCTTTTGAAAGTCAATAAGGACAGTGTGCCCGTATTTGTCAATCAGGATGACGTTCCGGCAATTGTGTCACCTGCTGGCCTTTCTGGTAAACCTTCACGGGGGATAGTGTTGTCGGATGATATTCCTGACAATGTATTTGCACTTATTCGTTTATCCGCTGTGAGGCTGGATAACAAGGATTTTAGTTTTGTCGACGGTAATGGACATGCGAAAGCACCTAACACGGTTTTTCAGATCCGTTTCAAGAATCGCTCAACGTTCTGGAAATACTTCAACAAGAAAACCGGCGCTGAAGTTTCTACCGGAACTGCCCCGCTTCCGTTATCCCATTATGGAAATGCAGGCGCAAAGCAAAAACCGTCGCAAGGTCTGGTAAAGGCCATGAAAAGTGGAGTCAAAATCACCCAGCTTGTCTCGGAAATTTATGTATAACATTTAATTTCATTGTATAGGAATTTTCATTTTATTTAAGCGGGTTATAGGGTGGCATGGACAAACGTGTTTGTCCGTGTGATATATTCCAAGTCCGTGTGTATATTCAAACAACATGGACAAACACGTTTGTCCATGCCACCCTGTAACTGAAGATATAACTCGAATTTTAATCAGAAAGGAGGAAATGACATGCCAACATTGTATAAAACCCCTGGGGTATACATCGAGGAGATCCCCAAGTTTCCACCCTCTATTGCACCGGTGGAGACGGCAATCCCGGCATTTATCGGGTACACGGAGAAAGCAGATGACCAGGTTGCTAATGACCTGCATTTAAAGCCGACGAGGATTTCGTCTATGGTTGAGTATGAAAAATACTTCGGTGTTGCACAAAAAGAAGAAAAAATCAAAGTTTTCATAGACGAAAAGCAAGAGAATGGCGTCACGGTCGAACTGAAAGCGACGGCTAGCCTTGCAGAAGCGGACCGTTCGAAGCATATCATGTATTACGCGCTTCAGATGTTTTTTGCAAATGGAGGAGGTCCTTGCTACATTGTCTCTGTAGAGCGTTACAAGAGCAACTTTGGTGACAGCTTGGTAGAAACTGAATTAAAAGCAGGACTAGACGTCTTAATCAAAGAGGACGAACCAACGCTGATAATTATACCGGAGGCGCAAAGTCTTTCTATCGCAGATTTCAAATCCCTTCACGACGAGGCTCTTAAGCAATGCGCTGATTTGAAGGATCGCTTTGTCATTATGGATTTGCATGGAGATACCGTATCCTTATCGGACCAGAACGCCAATCTGCTAACAGCCGTAGGAAATTTTAGGTCAAATGGCATTGGCATCGGCAATCTCAAATACGGAGCTGTCTATGGCCCAAACATAGAAACCGTCTTAGATTTTGCTTGTGATGAGACACAAATCGACGTAACAGTAGTAACCAATGGCGCTGCAGCTTCTCCGGTTAAACTAGATACCCTGGAAACTACAAGTAGCCGTGTGTATGAATTAGCTAAGGCCGCAATTAGGGATATGTCCTGCAAAATGCCTCCTTCTTCGTCTATTGCAGGCATTTATGCAGCCGTAGATAACAGCCGTGGGGTTTGGAAGGCTCCAGCTAACGTTAGCATGAATGGCGTCATTAAGCCTACGATTCAGTTTTCTAATACGGAACAGGATCAAATGAACGTAGATCCCACAGCCGGAAAATCTGTTAACGCTATCCGCGCTTTTATCGGCAAAGGGACTCTTGTCTGGGGCGCCCGCACCCTTGCAGGAAACGACAATGAATGGCGCTATATCAACGTGCGTCGGTTTTTCAACTTTGTGGAAGAATCGTCCAAAAAGGCTACGGAACAATTTGTCTTCGAACCGAACGACGCCAATACCTGGGTGCGCGTGCAGGGAATGATTGAGAATTTCCTCACTTTCCTCTGGCGACAAGGCGCTTTGCAGGGTGTGAAACCCGAGCATGCCTTTTATGTTGCGGTTGGACTTGGCAAAACCATGACCCCCCTTGATATTCTTGAAGGCCGTATGATTGTCGAGATCGGCATGGCTGTTGTTCGTCCTGCCGAATTTATCATTCTCAGATTCTCCCATAAGATGGCTGAGTCATAAACGAAAGGCGATGTTTTGGCCTGTCCATAGGCCAAAACCATAAAGAGTTCGTCCATAGCGCTTTCTCTGCACAGGACACTTCAAAAGATTGAAATAGACGCCTAATTGGGAAATTTAAAGGAGGAAGATAAAAATGGCTGAAAATGTTGAAGACAAATTGAAAACCTTGAAGAATACATTGCAGACCACAGAAGGGATAATCGAAAGTAAAACAAAAGAAAAAAATACCTTAAAAGGAGATATAGCGAATTTAGAAAAGATAGTAAAAGAGATTAATCAGTTATCAGATGCTTACAAGCAAGGACTCACAGTTATTCAAAAGGATGAAACTGAAATCGAAAGTTACATTAGTTTAAAGGAGCCTATGATCGAAACTGCCATAAAGGATAAGAAGGAGGACTTTGACTCTACAATCAAGGGGTTTGATGATTCCATAGATACTATCCAAAAGGAGGTCGATTCGCTAAGGGAAGCTGTCGAAAATGCACAGAAAGAATACGAAGGGGCAAAAGAAAAACGTGACATGAGTCAGAATGAATACAATTCCTTTAAGGCTAAACAAAAGGTCATTGAGAACAACCTAAAAACGCTTAAAGATTTAAAGAAACGAATAGAACAGGAAGAAGATGATAAAGATACGGCTAATATGTATTTCTTTCTCCAGGAAAGCAAGAAACTTTTGGATGCAACGAAAACTGATATTTTGTCTGAGAAGGATTTCAAAAATAAACTGCTAGAAGAGTGGGCCAAACTCGACGCAGATGAAATGAGCGCAAGAACTAAAGAGTTGTCAGTGGAGGTGGCAAAGAATAAACTTAACGAAAAGCAAAAAGCATTGGAAACAGCAAGGAAAGAACGCAACCAGCATATTTTGGAAAAACTGAAAACAATATAACATATATTGAAAGGAGAACACCATGGCACAGGAATATCCAATACCCAGATTTCACTTTCAGGTGGATTGGGGTGGGGCAAAAATCAGTTTCACCGAAGTGACAGGACTTGTTATGGAGAGGGAAAAGATCGAATATCGGCATAGCGACAGCAAAGACTTCAATAAAATAGCCATGCCGGGATTGATCAAAAACAACAACATTACCCTGAAACGAGGCAAATTTGAAAAAGATTTTGATTTCAATGTATGGCTGGATGCTGTAGCCAACGAGAGGGTGGGAAATCGGCGTGACGTGGTCATCCGATTATTGAATGAAAAGCACGAACCCGTGGCGGCGTGGTCGGCCACCAGGTGCTTTCCCATAAAGATTACCGCCCCTGATTTGAAATCTGATGCGAATGAAGCAGCGATAGAGAGTATTGAGGTTGCCCATGAAGGGTTGAAATTAATGAAAATTTAATGAGATGTGCTATGAGCGACTATTATCCGCCGTGGGGGTTTTACTATCAGGTTAAATTCGGCATCAGCCAGAACAAGAATGACGCGCGTTTTCAGACGGTTTCAGGATTGTCCGTGGAATACGACATGGAAGAGTATAAGGAAGGCGGCGAAAATCGTTTTGTCCACAAGCTGCCCGTGCGCACCAAATATGCGGATCTGGCGCTGAAGCGCGGTATGCTGACGGATTCTGAAGTGATCAAGTGGTTCCTCAATGCCTTCCGTGACCGTGAGTTTAAGCCTACGGAAGTCAGCATTATTCTGATGAACGAAAAGGGCGAGCCTTTGCGTACCTGGAATGTGGTTAATGCCATCCCCAGGAAATGGGTTATCAGCGACTTGAATGCCAGTGAAAATTCAGTTGTCATAGAGACGATGGAGCTTTCCTATCGTTATTTTACGATTCAATAAGGGCAAAAAAGGAGATTGCGAATGCCTATCGAAATTAAAGAACTCCATATACGCGTTTCAGTCAATACACCGCAAATCGGCCAACCGGGGGGAGTCCGAAGGGTCGCTTCCGGCAGCAATCCTGCTGCTGATGCGAAAGAGGCAATAGTGGCGGAATGCGTAGAACAGGTATTGCAAATTATCCAAAATAAGGCGGAGCGCTGATGGCTTACGGTAAATTGGAGAAGATGCTGATCCTCGCCTTCGATAGCTCCGAAGCCGCTGAAAGCGGCGGAAAAATGGAGGCGAAAGACAGTTTTGAGGCATTGATCAACCCGGAAACTTATACGCTTGACTATAAACTCAAGTTTTCTGAGTCAGGGCAGGGGCAGGGAACGAGCGGTAAGCAATTAAAATACGAGTATACTGAACCGGAGGAAATCACCTTCGAGTTTCTCTTTGATAACACAGGGATTATTGACGGTAAACCACATGATTCAATCGCTGACGACATAAAAAAGTTCAAACAGGTATTAATTGAATACAAGGGCGATGCCCACGAGCCGCGTCATTTCAAGCTGGTGTGGGGTGAAAATTCAATTTTCAAGGGCAGGGTTACTGACGTCGGTATCACTTATAAGATGTTCAAAACCGATGGGACTCCCATTCGGGCAACAGCTAAAGTCAAGTTTAAAAGTAGCATTGAAGAACAAAAACGGGCGGCAAAGGAAAACAAGCAGTCGTCTGATTTGACGCATTCTCGTAAGGTGAAGCTCGGCGATACCCTGCCGCTTATGTGTTACCGGATATATGGAGACTCAAAATATTATCTTAAAGTTGCGGAAGCAAACGGCCTGGGCAATTTCCGGTCGCTAACGCCTGGACAAGATATTGCTTTTCCGCCAATTGAAAAGACGGGTAAGCAACGGTGAGCAACGAATCAACCATTCCAACACCTGCAACACCCGATGTATGCACGATTGGCATTCTTGTAGATGGGGTCGAAATCCCCGGCAGATTTCATGTGTTGTCGGTTTCTGTGACCAGAGAATTGAATCGTATTCCGGCTGCGGTAATCCAATTTCTGGATGGGGAGGCATCCAAATCTACCTTTGAGGCGAGCAACAGCGATCTTTTTATCCCCGGGAAAAAAATAGAGATACAGCTCGGTTATCGTTCGCAGAATAATTCGGTATTCAAAGGAATTGTTATTAAGAACGGCATCAGGATTCGTAAGAATGGAAGTTTTCTCACGGTAGAGTGCCGGGATGAATCCGTAAAAATGACCAGCGGCGCAAAGAGCCGCTATTTTACCGATAAAAAAGACAGTGAGATTATGGAAGAAATTATCGGCTCATACTCATTACAAAAGGAGGTAAAGCCTACTATACCTGACTTAAAAAACGTTACCCAATATAATTCCACAGACTGGGATTTCCTCCTGTGCCGGGCCGAAGCGAATGGTCAGGTCGTTATAGTAACCGATGGGAAAGTTGTTGTTACTCAACCAGACATTGGAGATGCGCCGGTGGTTAGCGTCAAATTTGGAAATACGTTATTGGAATTGGATGCCGAAATAGATGCGCGGCGTCAAAGCAAAGGCGTTCTGGCGTCCAGTTGGAATCCTGCAGAACAAAAAGTTACGGAGGCAAAGGCAAAAGAGCCTCCTGCAATGGACATCGGGAATCTTTCGCCGGAGAGTCTGGCTGACGTTATTGGCGGAGAAAAACTTGATATCAGGCACGGGGGTACGCTTGGAGAGCCGGAGTTGCAGACCTGGGCAGATGGCCGGTTGATGAAGGAGCGTTTTGCAAAGGTGCGCGGCAGGGCAAAGTTTCAGGGTTTTGCTGAGGTATTACCGGGTAAAATCATTGAAGTAACCGGCATTGGCGAACGGTTTGAGGGGAAAATGTATGTCTCCGGCGTTCGTCACACGGTGACGGGCGGCAACTGGGAAACGGATGTTCAGTTTGGATTGAGCACAGAATTATTCGTCGAAACGTATAACCTGCGCCCTTTGCCTGCCGCTGGCTTAATTCCCGCGGTGGGAGGTCTGCAAATTGGGATTGTTACAGCGCTGGAAAACGATCCGGATGGTGAGGAAAGGATTAAAGTGCGGCTTCCTTTAGTCAGTGTTGCCGAAGAGGGTGTCTGGGCTCGTATTGCCACACTGGATGCCGGGAAAGGACGGGGCACTTTTTTCCGTCCCGAAATTGGCGACGAGGTGGTAGTGGGATTCCTCAATGATGACCCGCGTCATCCTGTAGTGCTGGGGATGTGCCACAGCAGCGCCAAACCGACCCCTGAACCGGCAAAAGATGATAATCACAGGAAGGGCTATGTCAGCCGCGAAAAAATGGAATTTATCTTTGATGACGAAAAAAAAGTTGTAGTGCTTGGAACACCGGGAGGAAACAAAATCACCTTGTCGGAGGAGGACAAGGCTGTCATTGTTGAAGATCAAAATGGAAATAAGATAACGTTAAACGACAGCGGGATAAAAATCGAGAGCAGCAAAGATATTCTGATGAAAGCCGCCAAAGACATTAAGATTGAGGGCATGAATATCGACGTAAAAGCCCAAACTGCCTTCAAGGCTGCCGGAACAGCCAGCGCCGAGGTTTCCGGTGCAAGTACGACATTAAAGGGAAGTGCCACAACCGTGATACAGGGCGGGGTTGTTCAAATCAATTGATTCGACAATAGGGTTTTCTGAAAATAGATTTGACGTTTTTTAGCGAGAAATATGAATTAATTAGGCCTTCGGCGACGTACCTCCCTGTTTCTCCCACGTTTACGGGGAGATTATGGGGGGCATTGAAATTCCTATACGGTAAAATTAACCCTGTCAGGGTTTAAAACCCTGACAGGGCAGACTCACATATTTCGTGATTCTGATTTGCCTTTTCCGACTTGTTATGGTTAGGAGTAAGTATATATGATGCCTGCAGCGCGTGTAACCGACATAATTGTCAGTACAGCAACCATGGGGGCTCCAACTCCGATTATTCCGCCGGGTGCGCCAACGGTTTTGATCGGAGGGCTTTCGGCGGCGCGTATGGGCGATACGTGCGGCGTAGACGCCATTGTGAAAGGTTCAGCCACCGTGATGATCGGAGGAATGCCAGCCGCCAGAGTTGCGGATATAACTGCATCAGGCGGCGCCATAATACCACCTGGAGCGCTAACGGTATTGATTGGAGGATAGTGCATGAACAAAGAATTTCTGGGACGTGGATGGTCTTTCCCCCCCTCATTCCACCGAACCTTCAAGGGCGTGGAAATGCTGGAACAGGAGGCTGATATTGTATCCAGCCTCGAAGTGCTCCTCAGCACTGCTCAAGGAGAGCGGGTGATGCAGCCACAATACGGCTGTAATCTGGAAGAACTGGTCTTTGAGAGTCTGGACACGCGCATGAAGACCCTGATGGCGGATAAAGTGGAGTCTGCCATTCTTTACCACGAACCGCGTATAGAATTGGAAAAAGTGAGCCTGGATGAAAGCCGTGAGCTAGAGGGAGTTGTCCTGATAGAAGTTATCTACCGGGTGAAATCGACCAATTCACGATTTAATTTTGTTTATCCCTACTACAAATTAGAGGGAACGGACATTAATCTTACAACAACGATTAACCTTCTGCCTGATAAAGATTGATATGAGCAATGCCACGAACTGTTTACAAAATACGGACTCATTGAAGCTTATCCTCGAAGGCACAAGTCAGGAACAACGCTTTCCTCCGGCGCTCGATCCTGCATACGCCCCTGTGGACGAACGCACCGTTGCTCATCGCATGGTCTTCGCTCAGGCATATGCCGCCTACCTGAAATACTACAATTCTAACAACGTCTGGGAAGGCGATTGGCAGGCATTTTTTAACAATGATGTGTCGGTGTTACTTGCCGTTGCAGCAGTGCAGGATGTGGATAATTATAGATCCAATATAAAAGGATATTTTGATTTTTTAAAAAACCGTGACAAGCAATCAAAAGAACAAGAATTAAAAGACACTTTAGGCTGTCTCTTCAGTTGCGCCGGCACCCTTGCCAAACAGTTGGATGTGCTGAAAGAGGGGTTGCCAGTCGAAATTCCCCTCAAAGTTGCCCTGCAGAATCTGATACAAAATCAATTATCACAGGCGTTCAATAAAATGATGCTATACTACCGGGATGGATTAAACCCAGCACCATCACCTCCTCCGAATGCACCTTATTTTGAAGATAAAGAACCCACCTTCAGCATTATGGGGGCAAAGATAACATTCGAGGACGTAATCAAAAAACAGGGACTTTCAAAGGATTGGATTCCAAAAGAAGACAGCGCAACAGAATGGGCCGATTATCTCAATCATATAAACGATCTGTCTAAATATCCTTCGACTCCAATTTACGGTAGCGGTAACACTATTTTTGATCGTGTTAACCATATTGCCACGCACAATCTCTTTACTTCTATATTTGACCAGTTTCTGAAAGTCTATGCCCGTATTGTTAAGGAAGCAGGACTGGCATTGGAAAAAACCTTTACCGAATGGGATCGCCATGAGCCGCATTATGCGCTGTTTCTTGCCTTCCTGCGGTTGTTTGAATTCGCCCGTACGGAAATGAATACGCTTACAGGAAGGCACCTGGATTTTTATTACCGGGAAATTCTTCGTCTCAAGGAAAAAGCCGCTGAACCGGGACATGCGCATCTGCTGGTCGAACTGGCAAAACAGATTAGCGTCTATGAATTCAAAAAAGGTGTACTGTTCAAGGCAGGGAAAGATGATCTCGGTAAAGACGCTTATTTTGCAAATGATTACGATTTTGTCGCAAACCAGGCAAAGGTAATGGAATTGAAAACGATTTACCGGCATGGCGAAGAAAAGGTGGGAAAAGCACAGTCCGGTATACATCAGGGCAGATTGTATGCCTCCCCGGTCGCCAATTCCGATGATGGAATCGGGGCGGAACTGACTTCCGTAGACAAGTCCTGGCATCCCTTTCACAACAAGATCTATCAGGACGGGGCTCTGTTGGAAATCAAAATGCCGCATGCGGAAATCGGTTTTGCTATTGCCTCGCATTATTTGTTGATGGCAGGGGGGACCCGAACAATTACGGCCAAGTTTACGACAACATCTCTGCCTAACAATTTGAATTTATCCACGGAGGATATAGATTGTTTCTTAACCACAGAAAAAGAGTGGTTTGCAGGCAAGGTCTCGGAATTTAATAAAGAAAGTGGCAGTAGCCTAAAATTAAAAATCGAGTTGTCCGGCGCGGATCCAGCCATAACGCCTTATTTAGCTAAGGTGCACGGCTATAACTTCGCCACCAATCTGCCGGTATTATTGGTAAAACTAAAGCATAGGGATGATTCTCCATATCTCTACCCTCAACTTCAAGATGTCGTTGTAAATCAGATCGATCTTACAGTGGATGTCAAACGGCTGAAAAATCTTGCTGTTTCCAATGACTTCGGTCCGGTGGATATCTCTAAACCATTTCAGCCATTTGGTGCATCACCGGTGGAAAATAGCGCTTTAATCATCGGCTCGAAAGAGGTCTTTCAAAAAACGCTGGCTGCCACGGTTAAGGTGGAGTGGCAAAGTGACCCTGCTCCGTTTAATAATAAAACGGTTAATGTTAAAACCGATTATCTTCTGGCTGGAGTGTGGCAACCGCCCAGCATTCCAGAGCCAACAACAACAATAACGAGTAGTTCGTTCCCCTTATTGGGCGGAGGCTATAGTCCGTACATCGATGCCCCCGATTTATCGGAATCAGTGCATTACAATTCTTCCTCCAGACATGGCTTTGTTAGGCTGAAATTAGACAATGATTTTGGTCAGAATGAGTATGAACAGGCATTGAGTGCTTATATAAAAAAAGTTGTTGATAAAACTCTCACAGATAACGATATTAAACCACTACCGCCAATCGGCCCCTTCGTGACAGAACTAACACTGGATTACACAGCAACACAATCAATAACCCTCAACAATGCAAACAAATCTAATTTTGATGAACGTCAGGCACGATTCTTTCATGTCGCTTCCTTCGGATACGCCGAACAACACCCGTTTCTTAATTTAGCAAACAAAGTTTTCCTTCTCCCGCAGTTCTGCTTTTGGCGTGATGGCGCTGTCAGCAGTAGTGAAGCAGAATTATATATCGGCCTTACCGATCTCAAGCCGCCACAGAACCTTGCTCTGCTCTTCCAGGTGGCAGACGGCACAGCCGATCCTCTATCGAAAAAGCCCGATCCGCATATCCATTGGAGTTACCTGCGTGGCAATGAATGGATACCCTTTGCCAAAGATGAAATGGAAGATAAGACCGGCGGACTCCTCAATTCTGGCATCATTACCTTTGCCCTGCCCCGGGATGCATCGGATACCAATACCCTGTTGACAGCCGGGATGCACTGGCTACGGGCGGCAGTGGCATCCGGAAGTGACGCCGTATGCCGGTTGCGACTGGTAGCGGCTCAGGCTCTGAAGGCCACTTTTACGGACAAAGGCAATGATCCAACCTTTCCGGCTAAAGCGCTGGAATCAGGGACCATCAGTAAACTGGACCAGCCCGACGCCGCAGTCAAAAAAATCACGCAGCCCTTTGCTACCTTCGGCGGAAGAGGAAAGGAAGACTCTAAGGCATTTTATACCCGAGTCAGCGAACGACTGCGTCACAAGGACCGCGGCATTACCCTGTGGGACTATGAGCGGTTGATATTGGATGCGTTCCCGCAAATCTATAAGGTTAAATGCCTGAATCACCTGCAGTATGAGCCAGACGAAAGCGGAAAAGGTGTTTACAGGGAACTTGCCCCCGGTCACGTCACGATCATCACCATTCCAGGCCAGCAGGTCCGCAACCTCCGTGACCCATTCAGGCCTTACACGAGCCTGGGACTTCTTGAGGAAATAGGCGCTTTCCTGAGTAAGCGTTTATCATGTTTTGTCACGCTCCATGTCAGAAATCCGGAGTTTGAAGAGGTCCTTGTTAAATGTAGAGTCCACTTGAACACCGGTCTTGATGAGACTTTTTATGTAGAAAAACTGCAGGAAGCCATTACCCGTTTCCTCTCTCCCTGGGCCTTCCCAGGCGGTGGCAGCCCTTCCTTTGGTGGGAAAGTCTATAAATCGGTGCTGATCAACTTTGTGGAAGACCTGCCGTATGTGGATTATGTGACAGATTTTCAGCTATTCCACTCTTTCAATGACTTCCATGGCAATCCGCAGACAATAGAAAAGGATGAGGTTGAGGGATCGAGGGCCGTTTCCATCCTGGTTTCTGCCAGAAAACATGTTATTGACGCAATTAACCCCGTCGTGGCGGAAACGCCCGGGGAGAAATGTCCGTGTGAGGCAACATGAGCGAACTATCTAAAACCATACCAAAACATTATGAATTGAAACCTGCGCAGGATTTCTACCGCCTCCGCAGGGAGGGAATTGCCTTTATTGAGCAGATGGGCAGTTCTCTGTGGACGGATTATAATATCCATGATCCGGGGATTACCATCCTGGAGGCGCTCTGTTATGCCCTTACGGATATTGCTTATCGTGCGGGCTGGGATATCAATGACCTACTGACGCCGGAACCGAATAAACCTTTCTCAAAACAGGCTTTTTTTACGGCAAGGGAAATTTTAACCGTAAATCCCTGGACGCCGGATGATTTTCGGCGGCTGCTCATTGATCTGGAATCCGTGCGGAATGCCTGGGTTTTCTGCAAGAAATGCGCGTGCGACGTCTCTTATTATGCATGGTGCGAGAAAGACCAGTTGAAACTGTCGTACCAGAAGCCGGAACCACAACTGTCCTTACAGACTAAAAAAGTTGAACCTCAGGGTTTATATGATGTGCTTCTTGAATTGGAAGCCGACCCGGAACTGGGCGACCTGAATGATCAGAAGGTCGAATATGCCACAGTTGTTCCTGATAAAAATGACAAGAACCATCCTGTCACTATAGAATTGCGTTTCCCCAAGCAAAGCATTGAAAATAGCGAGGAATGGGAATCGTTTCAAAACGATTCAGCAGACTTCACCGTAACCAAAATGCGGCTTGGCGCAACAAAAACCTATGATGTGTTTACCGACCCAAGCCTGAAAACGGATAATGAGAGAGATGAATATCTACGCAGGCATTGGAGAGGTATATTTTACCTTGACCTCGAAATTCAATCTTTCACCAGGCTCTTCACCATAGAAAATGTAACCATGCGTCTGTTCAGCGATACGGTTGCGCGACAAGCTCTGACCGCTGCATACATGAAAGTTCTATTCATTGATAACAATGTGGGCAACATTGTTATCCGGCGTTATCGCGATAAGACGAAGAAAGCGAAAAAATCTATCGCAAGTGCAAAGGCTGCATTGCACAATCATCGCAACCTTGATGAGGATTATTGCAAGGTTAGGGTCGTCAATCTTGAAGATGTCGCCGTTTGTGCTGATGTGGAGGTCAAGCCAGATGCGGATATCGAATGGGTGCAGGCACGCATCTGGTTTGAGATCGAACGGTATTTCAATCCGCCGGTGCCGTTTTACACCTTACAGGAATTGATGGATGCCGGAGAACCGGTGGAAGAAATATTCAACGGGCCGGAGCTTAACAGCGGATTTATGAAAGGAAAGGATCTGGACGCTGCCTCATTGAAATCCGTACTGCGGGTTTCTGATATTATCAACCTTTTGATGGATATTGATGGAGTAATTGCTGTTAACCAGTTGCAACTGGTTAAGTACGATGCCGAGGGTAATATCGTCAAAGGCGCCGCTGATCCATCCTGGAGCAGCGATGGAAAACCTGTTTTTGATGCCAGCATAACCAGCGCATCCTGGCTGCTGTATATCAGCGACCAGCATCAGCCAAGGCTTTATGTGAATGGCTCGCATTTCCTCTTTTATAAAAACGGACTCCCTTTCCGGTCGCACATGGATGAGGCCAGAGACACCCTTACCCAACTGCGCGGCGAGGCAGAACGCCCAAAGGTAAAAAGTGCGCCGAATGACTTACCGGTCCCTGCGGGTAAATATCGCAATCCCGATGATTATTTTCCGGTTCAATACAGCTTTCCTTTGACTTATGGCATAGGTCCTGACGGGTTGCCGTCTCATGCTTCCGATGAGCGGAGGGCGCAGGCAAAACAGTTGAAGGCGTATTTGATGGTCTTCGAGCAACTGCTGGGTGATGCACTCACGCAACTGGCTCATACTGCCGAGCTATTTTCCATCGACACCGGAGTTACGCGCACGTATTTCGTAAAAGAATTTAAAGAAGCGCTGATAAAGGGCTTTGATGAGATTAAGAAAGGGCTTGATAAAAACGCTGTGGAAGGCATTGCCGAAACGTCACAGGAGTTTCAGGAACGACGAAACCGGTTCCTGGACCACATCATGGCCCGATTCGGTGAACAGTTTGGTGAATATGCATTGCTGCTCACCAATCTGGAAGGCCAACAGGTGGCGCTCAAGGATTTGGTCGAAGACAAGATTGCATTCCTCAATGCCTATCCGTTCATTAGCCGTGATCGGGCGAAGGCCTTTGATTATACAAAACCACCTGCATCTGACGATGTTCCGGCCTTGAAGAAACGTATCGGCCTGTTGCTTGGTCTTCCCGATTTGAGATTCATTGTGGTAGAGCATCTGTTGCTGCGTCCCAAATTCCCTGGCGATGCGCTCTATCCTGTCTGTGCGGATGGCACCTGCAAAACGTGTGGCGACGAGGACCCCTACTCTTTCCGGCTGACCTTTGTAATGCCTGGCTGGATAAAGCCGTTCAATATAAATATGGAGATGCGGGATTTTGCAGACAGGACCATCAGGCAGGAAACGCCCGCGCACCTCCTGGGCAAGATATGCTGGGTCGATAACAATGGTTTTGACGAAGACCTCTGTGATCCGGTCATCGGAGAACTAGCGGAGCTATTGGAAGGGGAGGGGCAGACAGGCGAGGGGGAAAGTCCCTCCGAAACCGATGCATGTGAGTGCGCTATAGACATCTATACGGAATTCAGGAAGGTCTTCAGAGAATGGTACAAAGACAAAACCCTGGACTACATTCACCCCGATCCCTTGAAAAAGGACTTGGAAATGGAATTTAGTATGAAGATGAAGCCCAATGACATTTCTTGCACCACTCTTTCAGATCCCTTGTGGACTGAAATTCAGACAAAAATGGTTGAGCATTTCCAATGGGTAGCATTCAATGAATGGCAGTTCAATAGGTTTGAAGATGCCTGGGACAAGTGGTTAGAGGCCAATGCAAAAATCGACTGGATGGAAGAACGCTTGCATGAGCGCGTAGCGGCAATTCTTGCAAAGAAGCTGGTGTCTATTTCTGATACCCAAGAATCCACAGAAGAGGCATTGTGCAAATGCGCCGCTGCCATTTTAACGCAGTGCGGCATGGAATTTCATACTTGGTTTGAGAACAATTTTACTGCGGGAAGAACTCCCGATGAATTTACCCCTGCATTTGAACTCCCTGATTTGGCGTTATGCAAAGACCTTACTTTTAACGACTGGAATAGCGTCGTTAAAGAAATAAAATTTATGCTGAAAGACAGATACGATAAATATAAAGAAGTCTCTTACCGCCTTCGGGTTGTGGTGGATCTGCTCGGCAGATTGAGCAATATTTATCCTGCAGCTACCCTGCACGATTGTGAAGAGGGCAATGATCAAAACCCGGTACGCCTGGGAAAAACAGCTTTAGGAAATTGACGGAGGTATTTATGGAACCTACTGAAAAAAGTGAAAGTTATCCGGTCTTTGAGCCTAATCAGGTTCTTTCCGATGTGCATCTGAATCAGGCATTCAATTACCTGGATGAACAGGAACGGTTGACGCGCGCCAACCTCATCGGCATCGGCATTATCTGCGGCCTGGAGATTCGCCCGGAGGTGAAATCTCAAACCGAAGCGATTATTCGTCTGTCAAAAGGGTGCGGCGTTACATCGGAAGGCTATCTTATTGAGGAATCTGAGGATGTGTCATTGGTTTCATACCGGGAGTACAAATTGCCAGGCGATCCGGATTACCCCTCATTCAAGGACAGTTCATCCCCTTCGACCCAGTACTCTCTGTGGGAGTTGTTCCCGGCAGGCGAGCTTGATACAACACAACTGACGACAAGTTTCCTGAATGATAAAGCGGTACTGTTGTTTCTAGAGCTGAAAAGGGAAGGACTGCGCAATTGCAGCCCCAATAATTGCGATGACAAAGGGTCTGTGATGACGGCGACGGTGCGTCGTTTATTGATAAACGTAAGCGATCTTAAAAAAATCATCGAAAAGACTAAAGGTTTAGAGAGTGGCCTGACTTCTGACGAACTTGAAAAAACCCTGTTGACCAGACTGGATCTGCCGGATCTGAGTCTGCCGCGCTATGATGTTCCCAATAAGAGGCCAAGTACTACTGAACAAGTAATGGCAGCTTTTCTTTCGGTTTTTAGTTCCGGAATAGTGAATAACACCGGAGGTGCTCTCAGTTCGGCATATGCAGCCTTCGGGCTCCTGCTGAAAGAAGAATATCCGACCGATCCTTTTGCCGGATTCAGCAAAAAATTCGGTTTTCTGAATAGTGTGCCGGAGAATATGGTCCAGGTACTCTTTCTTCAGTATTACTATGATTTTTTTGACGACCTGATTAAGGCCTATAATGAGTTTCGCTGGAAAGGCGCGGAACTATTATGCTCCTGCTGTCCGCCAGACAAATTATTCCCACGGCATCTGGTGCTGGGCGTTTTAGATGAAAATTCTAGCGGGTACCGGCAAAGATTCCTGGCATCACCTGCAATCGGCAGATGCGAGGAGACTGTGAATGAACTGAAACAATTGTTCCAGCGCATGGTAAAGATGATTGATTTTTTTACTGACACACCTCCTTTGCCGAAGAAAATTTTGTATGAGGTATACGAAGCTTCTGAAGATAAGCAGGTTCGCATAACGCCGAGTAAACTGGGGGCTATGCCGCTGTCGGATAAAGCTATCCCTTATTATTATGATAAGGCCATGCATCTTTTTTGGGATCCTGAAAAGACGCGCCAGGGCCGCGCTAAACAAATCTTAGGTTATCGTTCTTATGAATATAATCCGTCTGCCCCAGACGCCTTGCGCTATGACCTGGAACCGTATAATTTCCTGCGTATCGAAGGGCATTTGGGGAAAGACTATCAGAAAGTCCTGAAGAGGCTGATTTACCTGAAAGACCTTTGCCGCCTGCCCATTGAAATCATTGCATTGCGCACAGGCGCCTTTGACGAGAACATAGCGGTAGATTTAAACCAAGAGAAGTGCTGGTTTCAGGATTTAGAATCAATATATGACGTCCAACGCGAAGAACTCTTGTCCACCTTGTGCGAAGGCACGATGTATCTCTATGATATTCCGATTGAAGGTTCCAAGCTGCCTAACGGAATTCCCAAGCTTCCTTTGCTGAAAAAATATGCGCCCAATTTTTTTTACAATACGGGCACGGTTGGCGCCTGGTATGAAAAATATTTGACACTTATTCAGTCAATTCCTTATATCGATGTTGATCAAAATAAGATAGACGATAATGCATTATGGGGGGTTTATTGTGCGCTATTCAACGGCACTGTTGCTCCAGATGCAAAATACTATGCGCATATAGTGTCTATCTATTATTTTACAAAGCTTGCTGAAATCCTACCCGATAGTTTAGATGCTTTGGGCTATGCCGACTTCGAGAACAAGTATCAGGATTTAATCGGTCTGATCCGTTATTTCAGAAGCAATGCAGTAAAAAATATATCTCCGGAATTTCAGAAGTTTATACCCGAGGAGGATTTGATAGACCATTTCGATCAGGTGCTTTTTTCATGCAAACTTGAACCGGTAAAGGCAATTCATGAAGAGTATAAAAGACGCATCAAAGAAATCAAGCAAAAGCAGTTCCTTAGCTTTTTCCTCAAAAAACATCCCGGTATCCAGCACAAGGCAGGGGTCCCATTGGGCGGGACATTCATAATTGTCTACCATGATGTCCATGACCAGGCTGGAATTAAGGGGAATTCTAATGTCAAGAATGTTAGTGACGCTGAGTTTCTCAAGCCCTTAAAAGAAGGAATAATGAGCAAAGAATCTGTCGAGGCTTTAATCCGCCTCAACTCAAAAGCTGAAGTAAGTGGTATCCCGGACTTTCAACAGATCTTTAGTGAATTGATTGAAAAAGCTTCTCCTCTGCCAAAAACAGAAGAAATCTGGCTGAACCCAGCAGTGGGCAAAATATTCACTGAAACGGTAGACAAGCTCGCTGACGGAGCTGTTATCGCTGATTTTTTCCTGCCCTACCTTTGCTGTGCAGATTGTTCGCCGGTGCAGTTCACACTACCAAAGATACCACCGACCTTTACCATGCAAATCGGCTGCACAAACCCCGAAAACATGGCAGAAGTTATGATCGCGCCAAAGGGCGGAGAGTCGCCATACGACTATAAACTTGATGAGCTTCCCTTCCAGGCGTTTACGGACAAAATTGTTATGTCCAGCGGCCTGCATACCCTCGTAATCCGTGACAATGCAGGAGTGGAGTCTGATCCTCAATCCCTGACAGTACCGGAGCCACTGACCATTGGAGCAGAAGCCTATGCCGAAAATGTGCAGAAACAGACCTACACCGTTAGTTTCACTATTGGCGGAGGCACATTCCCCTACAAACTCGAAACGGGTAATGGTACTATTAATGGTAACGGATTTAACAGCACGGCAGTCAAGAGCGGCGAGAAGATAAGCGTGACGATTACCGATGGCGCAGGGTGTCAAACAACTAAAGAATTTACCCATACGGTTAAAGAGCCATGCACACTGCCTTGTAACGGCATTGCCCTGCGTCGCGGCTATCGCTTTTCCCTTCCTGTTCCGGATCAGAATTTAAATATTATAGATATTCGTTTCATATTTGATGGTACAAATGGACAAAAAGTTAACTTGACAAAGGAAGTTGCCACAATTATCAAGAAGGCTAACGGGGGGGAGGAGTTTACGAAACTGATGAATGAACTGGTAGGTAAAAAAACTGGCAGTCCTGACTGGCTGACATTTAATTATAATAAAAAAGAATCTCAGTCTGGATTGGATTCCTGGGAGATAGAGTATTTCCAATGTCTCGATTTTGAGTTACTACTTGCGTGGGGCTATGAAAATACAACTCATCTTGCTCCAAATGTAAGAGTTGCAATCAATTCCAGAGGAAGCACGTTAAAAGTGTCCCAAGGCGAGAATATTCTGTCTGATGTATTTATTCCAGCTTTTAATATTGCACAAATCGACAAGTGTGATCCTAATCATCCAAGCAAAAATCTCTGCGAAAATGTGGACTTAAAACTGAGTATCAACAAAGAGATTATTGAGAATGTTGTTATCTTGAGCGCAGAGCAATCTGGTGCTGACCAGCCGATTGCCTACCTTTGGGAGGTGCAGGACGGAATTCCGTCCCTGTCGAATGAACAAAAGGCCAAGTTTATATTTAAGTCCCTGGAACCAGGTATTAAGAATGTGAGGCTGACCGCATACACAAAGGATGGATGCAGAGTAAGTGCAATAACAACAATTACTCTTAACGTATGACGATGCATACATCATTACACCACAGAATAAAGAAACAATATCTCCACGTCGAGCTCAATGGCACGGAGTCTGACGGACTGGCCTTGCAGCGCAGCTTACCAGACCTGGTTCAGCATAGGCTGATGCCAGCCATCGAGCAGGTCCTGGAATGTTTTACACCACAAAAGGGACATCTTCTCATAGAAAGGCTGGAAATCGACGCCGGGATCCTGACACTTGAACAATTGGAGCACAAACTGACAGAGTCTGTGGCGCAGGAACTGGAAAAATTGTTGCGCGGATATACTCCGCCGGAAGGATTGCCTGCAATGGCAATCTCTGGCAACATACGGCAGAAAACGGGGCAACAGTCCATCAACGAAGCAATGATCTATTTTCTAAAAAACGGCAGCCTGCCCTGGTCGTTCCGCTTGCCAGACGGAGCCACCATGGAGCAGGTTATACTCGATTCATGGCAGGAGGCGGAGAAATCAGGCTTTGATCCTTTCGCTGGACGCGATGAGATACTGCGGACGCTTGCTGGCGTCACAGTCCAGAAGCGCCTGGTCCGGCAATTTTCCCCGGCTTTGTTAGAAATCCTGATTGCCCTGCTTTCGTCTGAAGGCAAGACGGTAATGGATGGGGTTTTACAGACACTGCGCAGTTCGGCTATGGCATCTGATGATAGAAAATATTTCGAACGCGTCCTGTGGGAAACGGCGTTTGCCAAACTTGCGGAAGGGCGCGCCCTGACATCGATGGAACTTGTCGGAGAAGCCTGGTGTGCCATGCCTGTCACAGCAACAGGACATGCTGAACTGGCAAGAGTCCTGGAGCTTCACTGGCCGGAAGTAACCAACAGGACACCGCCACGATTTTCTGGATTGGATAACGCCTCAATTACTAATGGATATTCCGGAGCCGGCGAAGAACTATATCTTGAACCAATGGCAGAAAATCTCCCTGGGGCTGATAATAAACCCATCATGAGAAGCACACATCCCGATATAGAAGAAGGCCTTTATATTGAGAATGCCGGTCTGGTTTTATTGCATCCTTTCCTGCCACGGCTTTTCACGGGGCTGGGCATCGCCGGGGAAGACAAACTCTTCCAGCCAGAGCGCGCTTTGTGCCTGCTTCATCTTCTGGCTACCGGTCAGATCATTGCACCGGAGCATGAGTTGATTTTGCCAAAAATTCTCTGCAACGTGCCTTTGGAGACGCCGGTAGAGTCAGATGTGGCATTGACACTTGCGGAGCAGGAAGAGGCCGCCGCCCTGCTTGCAGCCGTTATCCGCCACTGGGATGCGCTGCGCAACACTTCAGCCGACGGCTTACGCGGGACATTTCTGCTGCGTCCGGGGAAAGTGTCTTTGAGGGGTAGCGATTGGCTATTGATAGTTGAATCGAGGGGATTCGACGTCCTTTTGGACCAATTGCCATGGGGTATTTCCATGATCAAGCTGCCATGGATGGAGAGGATGCTATGGGTGGAATGGAAGTAGTGATTTGGGGTAACTACTCAGCGAAACTGAAGGAGACTATTTTTTCAAAATGGTAAAGGGTTTACAGGGAAAACGGGCAGACGGAAAAATCCCGAAGGGATGACATGATTATAGGAAAAAACACACCACAATATTCAACCCCGTAGGGATGAAATTTTGCGGAAACAATGATACCATATCACCCCTACGGGGGTTAACAAAAACGGTATAACGATATTCTATAATAATGACATCCCTTCGGGATTATATAATCACTATTTTGTTCACTCATAGTGGTTGTAGCCAAAAGTAAGCTGAATAGTTGCAATTTGGTACTGAATAAACTATGAAGACCAGTGCGGAAAAATCATCTACAACGACCTCGGCGACGGCAACGCATGTTGCGAACCGTCCTTTTTTCGCAAAGACAGGAGAAGTCGGTTTTTTCATGCCGCAGAGGTCAACCGTCACCCCAGTTGTCCAGATGAAAATGACGGTCAATAAGCCGGGAGATAAGCTCGAGCAGGAAGCTGATAAGATGGCCGGCAAGGTGATGCGGATGCCATCCCCTGCATCAATTGAGAAAAAACTTCCGGAACAAACCAACGAAAAGTTACAAAAAAAAGAAAAGGAAAAGGAAGAAAAAATACAAAGGGCGCCTATTTCCGAGGAAAAGGTCTCAAAAAAAGAAGAAGAAAAGATTCAAAAGGCTGCTGCCAGCGAAGAAAAATTGCAGCGGGATGGCGGCGGCGCTCCTTCGTTAACGAGTGATACCCAGACTGCTATTCAGGGCAAAACCACCGGTGGCCAGCCTCTTTCAAGCGATGTGCGAGGCTACATGGAGCCCCGCTTTAATGCCGACTTCAGCAATGTGCGTATCCATAGCGATGCCGAATCCGCCGGTTTGAGCAACCAACTGAGCGCCCGGGCGTTTACCTACCAGAATCACGTTTTTTTCTCGCGCGACCAGTACCAGCCAGGCACAAGCGAGGGGAAACAACTACTTGCCCATGAGTTGACTCACACCATACAGCAGGGTCATTCCATTCAGCGGAGTCCGCAGGTGAGCACAACTACAGCAGCGCCTCCCATACAGCGCTTTCTCGGCATAGATATCCCATCCTGGCAGGATGTCATCGATTGGCTTGCCGAAAAGGCCTATAACATTCCGGGATATCGCATGTTCACCATTGTAATCGGCGTCAATCCGATTAACGGCGAAGCTGCGGACCGAAGCGCGGCGAACATTCTACGCGCCATCGTGGAGTTTTTGCCCGGTGGAAAGATCATTACCGATGCCTTAGAGAAGTACAACGTCTTTGAAAAAGCGGGGAGCTGGGTCGAAGGAAAACTGAAACGCTTTTCCAATCTGCTTGGAACTATCAAGTCTGCCATTGGAAAATTCATTGACGACCTTGATTTTCTGGACATTATCCTCCACCCTGTCCGCACCTGGGAAAGAGCCGTCAGCATATTTACCAAGCCGGTCAATGAGATTATCGATTTCATAGGCAGCATCTTCCAGGAGATACTCCAGTTCATCCGCGATGCGGTGTTAATGCCGCTGGCGGCTTTGGCGAAAAACACGCGAGGATTTGACCTGCTCTGTGCCTTGCTCGGCAAAAATCCGATCACTAAAGAACCCGTACCAAGAACCCCCGATACCCTGATCGGTGGTTTTATGAAACTCATCGGGCAAGAGGAGATTTGGGAAAACATCAAGAAGGGAAATGCCGTCCAAAAAGCGTGGCAGTGGTTCCAAAATGCCATGCAGGGGTTGTTTGCCCTTGTGGCCCGATTCCCAGAGGATTTTATCGCCATGCTGAAATCGCTGGAGGTGATGGACTTTATTATACTTCCCAACCTCTTCGCCAAGGTTATCAAGGTATTCGGCAATTTCATACTGGACTTCTATAAATGGGCCCTCAATACCGTTCTGGATTTGCTGGAGATCATCTTTACCGTGGTGGCACCAAAGGCGGTGCCGTACGTGGCCAAAGCCAAGTCGACCTTCATTACCATCATAAAGAATCCCGTCGGTTTTGTCGGCAATCTGGTCCGCGCCGGTAAAATGGGTTTTGAGATGTTTAAAGAGCGTATCGGCGAACATCTGAAAGCCGCCCTGATCAACTGGCTGGTCGGTCCATTGGCCGAGGCTGGAGTGTATATTCCCAAGTCATTCACTTTGATAGAAATTGTCAAACTGGTGCTTTCGGTTCTGGGTCTGACATGGCAGAATATCCGCAACAAACTGGTGAAAATCATCCCCGAACCAGTCCTTGTCGTTTTAGAAAAAACCGCAGGTATCCTGGTTACCTTGGTAAAGGATGGTCCGGCAGCGGCCTGGGAGCAGATTAAAGCGGAACTGACCGATCTCAAGGATCAGCTTATCGCACAGATTACCCAGATGGTCACAACCGAGATCGTGAAGGCAGCCGTAACAAAATTAGTAACCATGCTGAACCCTGCCGGGGCGGTGATCCAGGCCATTATCGCCATTTACAACACCATCTCCTTCTTCATCCAGAAAATCAACCAGATCGCCGCCGTCGTTGCCTCCTTCATCGACTCAATCTCCGCCATAGCGGCAGGTCAGATCGCCAATGCCGCCAAGAAGGTTGAACAGACTATGGCCAATACCCTTACAGTCATAATTGCATTTTTGGCTAAGTTTGCAGGGCTCGGAGGTATACCGGACAAGATTGTAGGAATAGTCAAAAAGATACGCCAGCCGATTGACAAGGGGCTGGATAAGATTGTCGATTGGCTGGGGAAGATGCTCAGCAAAGCCAAAGCAGCTGTTTCGGAATGGTGGAAGGCCAAAAAACCATTTACCAATAAAGCCGGCGAAGCCCATACCCTTTCTTTTTCAGGGTCCGCTGACAATGCTACGTTGATGATTGCCACTACAACTATACCTATAACGACCTACCTGGAACAGAAAAAAACTGAAAACAAGGACAATCCCGAAATCCTGGCCAAAATAGCTCTGGCGGAAGGCGTAATCAAACAAAAAGAGATTGTTTTCAAACAGGGAACAAAAACCAAAGAAGAGAAGGAATCTACTCAACTTGTCACAGCCGCTTTGGCCGAAATCAGTCAGACCTTGATGGATTTAGGCGGCGGCGATTTGACAGCGAAAGATTATCCTGAACCAGTAATATCTCCCGGCGGAGTACCGCCCACTGAATCCAAGGTAGAAAAACAGTCAAGCGCCAAATTAAAAAAAGGGACCCCTACGTCAGGCAATCATGGCACACAAGGGTGGAGTTACATTGAGGACCAGAAGCTGTCCTCTTTGAAAGGCGACAAATGGGTGCAGATGCATCTGGTGTCAAATACTTTGGGCGGAAACGCCGTTGCAGGCAACCTTATTCCTGCGCCAAACAGCGTAAACAGCGCATGGCGTTCAGGCATAGAAGGTGCGACCAGTTCGTTGCTGGCCAAAAAAGCTGACAGCGCTAAGTCACCTGCCAGTGTGATCTGGTTGACAACGCGGGTCAGCTATTTTGGAGAGAAGGTTTCCGGGAATCAATTTGCCAACTCGGTCAGCACTACGGCCGGTCTTCATCTTTACAAAGGGAAGAAAGCCGGAGTTGCAGATTTTTCGGAGAAGGGTCCCTCGTCATTTTCAATGAGCGCTCAAGTACCATTGCCTGATTTTACCAGTAGTGATAAAGCAAGCCTCAATACCAGCGGTGGTACTCATTTACGTGAGAAAGGCGGAATTAGTGCTAGCATCGTTAATGATATTAAACGTAATCGTCCTTATTCAGATATTAACGACTTTGAAGGGAAAATGTTAATAAGCCTTAAAAGTAGATTTCCGGATACAAACAGTAAAGAATACAGGGATAATGCAAACGTTATCAAAGCAGTCAGATTTAATAAAAAGGTTGTAGTAGACAAATAGTGGAGTTTCGTGAACAGGAGATTTCATGAAGGCTTTTAGTACTGTACTTGGGATGATTTCAGGATTGGCCTTGCTGGCGGTGTTGCTGGCCGGCGGTTATTTTCTGTTCAAATACGTTGTGAACATCTTTGATACGCTTGGGCCGCAGTACGGGACCATTGCCGCCATTGCTTCGATTGTTGTCGTACTCTGCGCAGTAATCATCGCGGGCGGATTGAGGGCGCGTTGCACAAACGAGGGCTTGTCAGTTAAATCGAACGTTTATGAGCGCCTTGTAGTTTTTCTGTCTGATCTATTAAGAAGAAATACGACGGGCGAGGAAGGGCAGGCTGATGAAGGCGAGCTTATAAAGCTCGAGCAGCTCCTCGTTTTGTACGGGGGCCCAAAGGTCATTACAACCTATTTGAAAATTCGGCGGAAAATACGAGATGAAAAGAAAGAAGGAAGCGAGACCATGGCTCTGCTGAATAAGCTGGTACTGGCGATGCGCGCAGATCTTGGGCGAAGAGAATTGAATCTCAAAGAGAAAGACATTCTCGACTTACTCCTGGGGCGTAGTTAAAGAAACAATTTTAAATCAGGAGATGTATGAAACAAAACCCCACCAACATTCAACTGGTCCTCGATTGGCTGAAAAAAGTTATAGATAATCGGCTGGATGTCCATCTCGGTCAGGCCAAGGAGTTTGAAGCAGGTCCCTTTGAATTTTACAATGAAGATTCCGGGTTGGCAAAATTTATTGCAACACATCAACCCTCTTTTGAGGAGCTCGTGTTATTTATGCTGGCACTGACACCGCATCTTCAGCCTGATTATCTCGGGCAGATCGTCTCGAAACACTTTCCGGAAGGCGGCGATTATCCTGAATTTGGCGGCGTCAAGGGCACGAACCACCGTAGCATCCTTCCCACAGGAGAAACTGCGCAGTTCATCCTCGCGGGTGACGACCTCGAAGGCCGTATCGAAGTGCAGCGCATCTTGAGCAGCGAACACTGGTTTGCCAAAAAGCACATCCTCTGGCTCGAACCCGTCCGCGAAGGCGAACCCGTGATGAGCGGACGTTTGGTCCTTGATCCTGAAATCGTGGAACAGCTTACCACCGGCATGATCAGCAAACCACGTTTCAGCATCGATTTCCCGGCGGAATATATTGAAACCGAAATGGAATGGGGCGATCTGGTGTTACACCCCAACACCTTGCTTCAGATCCGGGAAATTGAAAACTGGATTACTCACAACGACACTCTTTTGCATGAATGGGGCATGAAGAAAAAGATAAAGCCCGGTTACCGCGCCTTGTTCTATGGGCCACCCGGTACGGGCAAGACATTGACCGCCACCTTATTGGGAAAATACACAGGCAAGGATGTCTTTCGCATTGATCTCTCACGGGTAGTGTCAAAGTATATCGGCGAGACAGAGAAAAACCTGTCGAGACTGTTCGATAAAGCAGAAAATAAGGACTGGATATTGTTTTTTGATGAAGCAGATGCCCTTTTCGGCAAAAGAACCGACATACGGGATGCCCACGATAAATATGCCAACCAGGAAGCCGCCTATCTGCTGCAGCGCATCGAAGGTTACGACGGGCTGGTGATTTTAGCCACCAATCAGCGCGGCAATATAGACGATGCCTTTGTCAGGCGGTTTCAGAACATTATTCATTTCCCCATGCCACGTCCTGAAGAGCGCTATGAAATATGGCGCAAGGCCTTCCCACCACAGATCAAAATTGAAGAAGATATCGATTGGCGGCAGGTATCAGCCCGTTTCGAACTTGCCGGTGCAAGTATTATGAATGTAACTCAGTATTGCTCCCTGGAAGCATTGGCTGATAAATCCGGGGTTGTCGGATTAAAGAGGCTGGAATCTGCCATCATGCGTGAATACATCAAGGAAGGGAAAGTAATATAACTTTTGAAGTTAGCCCGATATACGCAACCTGAGCAAGGAAAGGTCGTTTTTAGGCAAGATTTGCTGTGAAAATCCTGATATTCCAATGGTGACCTCTCAAAAAGCCTTGTAGTGCCGGCCTTTTTACTTTACCCCTCGGTTTTGCCAGAGGCATACCCCTCGAATTGCTAAAATCGGGCGAGAAGACATTAAAGGCAAAACAAGTAAACAAAAAGACAGGAATGGAAAAATGCTGAAGGTGTTGCGACAGGATGGAAGGAGGATTTTAAAAGGAAAACGGTTTAAATATGGCTATTTGCAAGACTTTTCAAACCTTACCCGATGCTTCAAGTTGACGAAAGACCCGAATGAATGATATAATTATAGTTAGAAAAAGACGCGAGACCGTGGCAGAAATTGCTGATAGGACTGGTATAAACAAACAGTATGTTAGACAAAATTTTCCTCTGATAAAATACTGAATAGCATGATTTGTATTTAAAATTTAACTATCGGGGGGCATGGTTTTACTGATCTATAATTTAATAAAGTCTTTACATCTTAGTTTTGAAAGGAGGTGGGTATTATGGAGAGAAGCATTTGTTGAATTTTGAAATGTTTTACAGGATTGTATTTTAGTCCGGAAAGGAGCATACATGTCTAGAAAATTTGTTATAACCCTTGGTATTTTAATTGCCGTTGCTTTTGCCGCGGGAACGTCCGGCATATCTTATCGGACACTCTTTGCACATGGGCACGGGCATCATAGTTGTGAGGATTGCGGGCACTATGTATGTCCGGGTGATTGCAAGAAATGCGAAGAGTGTATAGCACGACGAAAGGCTGCAAAGGAAACCGCTAAGAAGTGTGAAAAATGCGGACATGAAGAGTGCACAGGCAATTGCAATAGGTGTGTTGATTGTCTACAGGAGAGGGTGAAGAAATTGGAAAAAGAGACAGAAAAGAAATAATGGCTTCGCTTACCCAAGAGGCTATGAAGTTTGCAAAGGGTATTGAAAGAAGAAATTAAAATTATTGCACAAGAATTTTCATTTCATTTAAGCGGGTTACAGGGTGGCACTGGCAAACGTTGTTTGTCAGTGTGATATATTCCAAATCCGTGTGTATATTCTAACATCATGGACAAACAAATTTGTCCATGCCATCCTACATGCAAGCGAAGACATAACGTGACATTTTTCGCAGAATTATTTTGTGGTAACAAAGCGCACCGTACCACTGCGATTTTTTCGGTTCTTTCAGGGTAATTATGCAGCAATCTTTACCTTCTTAAATTTGTTAAGATGTTTTACGGGATTTTGTTCTAATCTGGAAAGGAGATATTCATGTCTAAGAAATTTATTATAACCCTTGGTGTTTTACTTGCCACAGTCTTTGCCGGTGGAACATCCGGCATGTCCTTTTGTACGGTTTTTGCCCATGAGCATAAACATGAGCACGACCATGCACATCACAACACCCATGCAGGTGAGAAATACAGTGTAAAAGGAATCTTTGTAGAGGGATGCAGTTGTAATTTGCCATGTGCCTGCGAATTGATTGGATGGGAGGGGGGTTGTCAAACTATGGCTGCCCTGTCTCTGAGTGATGGCAACTATGACGGTACAGACCTTACAGGTGCAAAGATTGCCTATGCAATGAAGCCCGGAGATTGGGTTAATATATATGTCGATGCAAAAGACGACAAGCAAAAACAAGCGGCTATCGGCTTTGCCAAAGGTGTTTGCGGTCATTATGGTAAAATCGGGAAGGCCGATAACGCAAAAATTGAGTTCTCCGGCAAAGACGGTAATTTCATCGTAAAAGTCGATGACGGCAAGATTCTGCAACTGACAACGGAACCGGTTCTTGGCGGGGATAATAAGACTCCGATAATACATACAAACACCAAATGTAAATTGAGTCCCGTTTTAATGCAGGGCAGGGTAATTTCAGGTAATTACAGCGACGGTGAGCGGAAATTTGAACTGAAGGGAGGCAATTCTTATTTTAACACCCATATGCTGTGCGAAGGTGTTTCTAAATAATAGGTATCCTCAAACCTCCAGGATTACCCTTTATTATAGGGAATCCTGGAGAATAGTTTTATAATCAATAATACAAGGTTTCAAAAAACATTTCGGATGGTAACGCATGTGTTTGGTTTAAATTAATGGCTTGCCATTTTGAAGACTGATAAACAAGTTAGGCGTCGCATGGCTACGGTGTTTTATAAGTTTCTGTAAGGACAAGGAGGTTAGAATGAAATACGCAAGGTTGGTTTTGTTTTTTTTTGTGTTCGCTGCTGCCCTGACAATGGGAAAATTTGCCGTCGCAGATGATGTGAAATGCCCGCTCTGTGGCGCGAGTCTGGAGGGAAATGAAAATACGGACTATCAGATTACCTTCACTGACGGCAAAACGGTGTCCTATGGTTGCCCTCACTGCGGATTATGGGAACATGCAGCAAAGAAGGATACCGTTGTATCGGCCAGAGCCAGGGATTTTATTAGCGGCGAATGGATGGATGTCTCAAAGATGTATATGCTCGTTCATAGTAGTGCTGTTCCTGCATGCTCAGATAGCTGGATCGCCTTTGGCAAAAAGGATGAAGCTGAAAAATTCCAAAAAGGTTTTGGCGGGAAGATCTATACATTTGCTAACGCCCTTAAAGAGAGAGGGAAGCAACCATTAGGGCACTAATATATCAGCTTGGTTAGTCGAACAGCGCTTGATGGGCTTGACGGACTTCTTTGTGATAACGTGATAAGCTCGTTGTGTACGGTGCTGCATCCATAGCCTGTCGAACGAAGAAGGCGCAGTCTTTTGCACCGAGCCATTTATCCGTGCTCATGTTGAAGACTTACGACAAAGTTAACCTTATATGTTTCTCTTCACGGTAGATGTGTTCTCTTGATCCACGCGGCATCTTATGGGCAAAAGGTATTGAATGGAAAAAACTTTTTTTGCCAGGATTATCGCCGTTATGCATACCCTTTTTATATAATACATTTGTGTGGGCATAGGCCGGGGGGGAGAGGGCTTTGACACAGCCAGAACTGTAAATGAAAAAGAAGCAGGTACTCTTGGCTAACGGATGAAATTCAGGAATGAAAAGTGAAAAGGTAAGGGAAAAGGGGGGATTCTCATGTATTTTAAACAGGTTGAAGTGCCGGGGATCGGTTGTTTTTCTTATGTGATTGGTTGTCCTGCCGCAAAGGTCGCCGCTGTTATTGATCCTAAAAGAGACGTTCAGGATTACCTTGATATCGCACAAAGTCAGGGAATGAAGATAACGCATGTTATCGAAACGCACATCCATGCTGATCATGTAAGCGGTAATCAGGAAATCCGTTCCCGCACCGGCGCAGATATCTATTTTCATGAAACAGCACCCGTTACGTTTGAACATAAAACATTAAAGGAAGGGGATTGTATTGAATTAGGCACGGCAATGCTCGAGGTGGTTTATACCCCGGGACACACGCCGCATTCTCTCTCTCTGCTGGTGGCCGATAGAAGCAGGTCGGATGAACCGTGGTTTCTTCTCAGCGGTGATCTTCTTTTTGTGGGAGACATAGGAAGGCCGGATCTGGCAGGAGAGGAACTGTTGGAACAGCAGGTAAAAGATCTTTACGAGAGTATTTATAAAAAACTGGGCAAATTATCTGACCGGCTGGAGGTCTTTCCTGCACATGGGCACGGCTCGCTTTGCGGAAGAGGAATGAGTTCCAAAACCAGCACTACGCTGGGATATGAGCGTTGCGCAAATCCTCTGCTTCGTCTTGGTTCTCTCCTTGAGTTTAAAAAGCACTTTATGCAGGAATATCCTGCCCGTCCAAAGAGTTTTTCACATATTATTTCGATGAATGCGAAGGGCCCGCCATTGTTGGACAGACGAAGCGGTGACAGGCCTCTCACTCCTTTCCAATTCCGGGAAGCAATGAGAAAGGGGGCAATGATTATTGACACAAGAGATGCATCTGCATATGGTGGCGTTCATATCCCCGGAAGTATAAATATCGGTTTCGGAAATCAAATGGCCAACTGGATTGGTATAGCAATAGATCCGGAGGCGGAGATCATCCTTGTCTTTGCAGACGATAAAAAATATCGGGATATCTGTACCCTCCTTTACCGGATTGGATATGACAAAATCCTCGGGTATTTGCAGGGTGGTATTCCCGCATGGCAGGAACAGGGTTATCCGATCGGGAGACTTTCACAGATGTCCGTGCAGGAATTACAGGAGGAAATAAAGAGAAACCCTGGCCTGCGCGTTATAGACGTTCGGTCAGAATCAGAATGGGACAAAGGGCATATTGAAATAGCTACACATATGCCTTTGTCCGAAATGCTTCTCAAAGGTGTGAATTTGCCAAAAAGTGAAAACATTATCGTTACCTGCCGTGTAGGGTATCGGGGAAGTATCGCAGGAAGTTACCTGCAAATGCAGGGGTTTACCAAAGTGCATAATCTTGCCGGCGGGATGCTGGCATGGATAAATGCAGGGTTTCCGGTAAAGGTATAATTATGAAAAATAAATTTTTTGATAAGAACGTAGTTTTTTGAAAATTTCCCATGAAAACTGGCTATTAAATGCGGTAATAGGGACAGGTTTCAAACCTGCCCTTTCAAGACAAAATCAGCATAAGGCGTTACTTTGATGAGGTTTTAAATGACTCAAGAGGTATCAATTTTTTCTGTGTGCCTTTTTAGGATAGCGCAAGGTAGTCAGTAAATTGCTGTTAGTCTATAACCCTCCGGGAAAGATCAGGACATGGAGATTCTTGGTTATACTGCCTCGGTTATTATTGGCATCTCGCTTGGGCTCATTGGCGGGGGTGGCTCTATACTCACGGTGCCGGTGTTGGTTTATCTTTTCGGTATCGAGCCGGTTCTTGCCACGGCCTATTCACTTTTTATCGTCGGCGTTACAAGTCTTGTTGGCGCTTTGCCCAAATACAGACAGGGACTGGTAGAGTTGAAAACGACGGTCGTCTTTGGCATACCATCCATAGCTGCAGTTTTCGTTACCCGCAAATTTCTTGTACCTCGGATTCCTCAATATCTCTTCAGTATAAGCAATTTCGAAATAACCAAACCTGTATTTATTATGGCGATGTTCGCCTTTTTCATGACGTTTGCTTCTTACTCCATGATAAAAAAGGAAAAAAATGAGAATGAAGGTCAGCAACCACAACGATTTAATTATCCTATGATAGTGCTGGAAGGAACATTTGTTGGTGCACTTACCGGGCTTGTGGGCGCCGGTGGAGGGTTTTTGATTGTTCCTGCGTTGGTAGTGTTCAGCAGACTGCCAATGAAAATGGCTGTAGGTACTTCATTGCTTATTATAGCTGCTAAATCGTTGATTGGTTTTACCGGTGATCTTGGACACTCCACCATAGATTGGGAAATGCTGCTTTTTATTACAATAACAGCTATTGGCGGAATATTTATTGGCAATGCACTGAATAAAAAAATCCACGGTGAAAGCCTGAAAAAATGGTTTGGCTGGTTTGTGTTGGGGATGGGTATATTTATTATTATAAAAGAGATTACACGTTAGTTTTTTAAATTCTAATAAAAACCAGGTATTGCATGCAGCGTAGGGGCAGGATTGAAACCTACCCCTGCAAGTCAACAGTATTCATATAGAGGTTTCTTTTAAACGAAATCGTTACGAAAAGAGTTTGTTTGCATGGAAGGAGAGGGGCAAATTATTATCGATATACCTTTTCTATCTGGTATAATTTAAAATAGCAAGACGATTCTAACACAAGTACGAGGATACAGCATATAAACTGACATTGATACAAATGAAAAGAACGTGAGGATGAACAATGGAATATGACAAAACGAAAGAACCCGCATCACAGGAAAGCCAGAATATTTCCGAAATAACGGAACTCTTAACACGTCTATTCAGGCGGATCGATTCCCTCGAAAGATCATTTGCAAACGTTGAGGACATTGTCAAAAAACTTCCTGTGATGATGGCAATAACAACGGATTCAATTGACGAGTATTATAGTAATGCTGTAAAATCCGGAATTGATATTGAAGAACGCTGTAAAAGAGCGGTGGAAATGTTGATCCAGATTACCGACCCCAAAAGGATCGATACCCTATCACAATTGATCAAAAATATAGACGCCCTGACTTTACTCCTGAACCAAGTCGGGAGAATCCCTGATACCCTTGCAGTGATTGTAGACTCGTTTGACGAACTGTGTAAAAATGCGGAGTGTTTTGGAATAGATTTTGATCAGATTGTGAAGCAAGGAAAAGATGCTGCGGCACTATTGAACGGATTTCTCAAATCAGACGAATTGAAGGCACTCATGAATTCTGGTATCTTAAATCCAAAGACGATAAATATTGTAGCACAAGCCGGCAGCGCACTTGCGGAATGTAAAGAAGATCGTCCGGGAAAACTTGGGATAATTGGTCTGATAAAGGCGTTAGGAAATTGTGACCTGCAATGTGCACTCGGATTCCTTGTTAATTTCGGCAAACGATTTGGGCGTCTGCTCAAAGATAATGAATCATAAAGATGGATAGAAAACCACAAGAGTTTTTCCCTTAACACTCTCAGTACAGAGGAGACCTTTCCATGGCACAGAAAGACACATATCAGGTGGTAATTGTCGGGGGTGGTACTGCCGGTATCACGGTAGCAGCTCAATTAAGCAGGAGTGATACTCCTCCTGAGATTGCCATAATCGAACCTTCAGAGAAACATTATTATCAACCCCAATGGACACTTGTTGGCGCAGGGGTATTTCCCCGTGAAATCTCTGAAAGGGACACAAAGGATCTTATTCCCCCGGGGGTTGTTTGGATAAAAGACAGGGTTGTCCGGTTCGATCCGGGAAACAATAATCTCATCACAGAAACAGGGAAGACCGTAGGATATCACTACCTGATTGTTGCGGCTGGAATTCAGCTTGATTGGGATAAAATTCCCGGACTAAAGGAATCGCTCGGGAAGAACGGGGTTTGTAGCAATTATTCATACCATACGGTTAATTCAACATGGGAAAGTATCCGTAATTTTAAAGGCGGTAACGCCATCTTTACCCAACCAAACACTCCCATCAAGTGTGGTGGGGCGCCACAAAAGATATGCTATCTGGCGGAGCATTATTTCCGGAAGACTGGTGTGCGGGATAAGAGTACGGTTACCCTTGCCCTTCCCCAGGGTGTTATTTTTGCAGTAAAAAAATATGCTAATGCACTTGTGGAAGTAGCGAAAAGGAAAGGAATTGATGTGAAGTATCAGCATAATCTTGTGGAATTACGCTCGGATAAAAAGGAGGCCATTTTTAAGAAGGTGGAAATAGGGGAGAGCGTTACCATGAAATATGACATGATCCACGTTACCCCGCCGATGAGCGCCCCCGATTGTGTAAAAAATAGTCCGCTTGCCAGTGAAATCGGATGGGTGGACGTAAACAAGGATACCTTACAGCATAATCGTTTTGATAATATATTTGGAATCGGAGACTGCAGCAGCCTCCCCACGTCTAAAACCGCAGCGGCCATCCGAAAACAGGCGCCGGTGCTTGTCAGAAATCTGTTGGCAAAAATTAACGGAACACCATTGATGGATTCCTACGATGGTTATACTGCCTGTCCTGTTGTTACCGGATACGGAAGCGTAATTCTCGCCGAATTTGATTACAAGTTAAATCCGCGGGAAACCTTTCCTTTTGACCAATCGCAGGAACGTTATAGCATGTACGCCCTGAAAGCATTCATTTTACCAAGGTTGTACTGGCACGGAATGTTAAAAGGACGAGCGTGATTTATAAATTAGGCTGGGCTTTAAAAGACAAAAACCCAACGACATTCCACCTATCCCTGGTCCCTCCCAAGAGGGGACTTACAAAGTCCCCTCTTGGGAGGGGATTTAGGGGTGGGTAAATGGTACAATGAAAAACTTTGAAATTTCTATACACTTAAATTAGGCCTTAGGCAGCTTTCCATCCTTCGCCTTTCTCTATAAACTGAGGAGTAGTACGTAGGATAATTGAAATATCTAAATTTTAAAATACGCAAAGAAATCCCCGTGCACACCGAACAGGAAACATCTTTACTATAATCATTTTTGGACCGGTTCCATCAAGACGTTTGGGGCGCAGTCTGGGTATTAACAATATTCCACCAAAGGTTTGCACCTATGCATGTATCTATTGCCAGTTAGGATGCACGATCAACATGCCCCACAAAACTTTGCAATTAGCCTCGATTTTAAACGGGATGCTTGAATTTGCCAACGTTTACAAAGAAGAACTGGTGACAGAGACAATGCTCGTAAAAGACGTTAACGGTGACGAAGATCTATACGGGTGGTTGCCGATTTTCTGGCTCAGTTGAAGCCCGCGAGGGCATACCTGGCCATCCCCACACGCCCGCCTGCAGAGGAATGTGCGCTGCGTCCATCAGAAGAAAGGATTTCCTGGCCTACCAAATATTTTGTGAAAAAATCAATTGTGTAGAACACCTTATCGGCTACGAGGGAAATGCCTTTGCTTTCACAGGAAATGCAGAGGAGGATCTCCTGAGCATCACGGCAGTGCATCCTATGCGTGAAGACGCGGTAAAAGAATCTCTGGGCCGGGCAAAGGCAGATTGGTCTATCATTCGTGAGTTAGTTGCCCGTGGCCAGCTTATCAGAAGGGAATATGGCGGAAGCGTCTTCTACATGAGGAAGATTCACTGATAATCGTTTGTTTGTGGATATTCCATTATCTTATGTTACTGGAAGCTCATTTTTTTAGCCAGATACGGATAAACAAATAAAAAAAGACGACAAATCTTTTTTTGTAAGAAAACGAAGAGCCCGATAGAATGCTGTTGGTGTTTTAAAGTAGCTATTTAGGGTACTTTTGTTCGCAATCGCTACGAATGGACAAAGTATTTGTAGCATTGCCAAGTGGAGACCTGACAAAAACCCTCTAAGGTTATCGTTGCCATGCATCAAAACTGCTGTAATAATAGGCAAGCCGAATCTTGGCAGCATTCAGCGTCCCCGACAATGCTCCATTTGCTCACATTCGCCCGCATGTTAACCCGACCTTCGCAATTCGAGGGGTGTATGAGCTGCTAAGCCAGCAAATACAAGGG
>NZ_MJUW02000077.1 GCF_001753675.2 Candidatus Brocadia sapporoensis
GGTTATTCATCGCTGGAAAAAATTCGATCTAACAACATAGTATTTGTCAATGTTTCTATGAAACGTTATACTAGACAATAAAAGCAGGGTGGCACGGACAAGCTTGTTTGTCCGTGCTTGTTTAATTCGCGCGCTGGTGTGAATGATAAAACATGGACAAACAAAGTTTGTCCATGCCACCCTGAGACGAGGGTTTGCGCCAGTTTCTTAAATTTTGAGATGGTCTGGCGTGAGTTGGCACGATAGAGAAAGAGATCCTGCTACGGTAGTTGATAGGATAAATCTCTAAATAGCAGAAAGGGGTGGCACGGCTAAACTCGTTTATCCGTGCTTGCTGGAATAGACGCGTTGGAATGAATGATAAAACATGAACAAACTCTGCTTTTCCGTGTTTACTCGAATAGACGCATTGGTACGAATGGTAAGACGTGGACAAACAGAGTTTGTCCATGGCACCCAAAGATAATGCTTCAGTATTTGAAGATATGTTGGTAAAATAATGTTATTATGGCTAATCTTTATTTGCCTGCACAAAATGGTGGCCAGGTTTTGGAAGATTGTACTGGCGGGGGGAGATAGCGTAAAGCCTATACCATTTGCGTTAGTTGTGGACGGACTGTTCACGTGACCAGGCAGGAGAGCTAACTGGTACGGAGGATGTTTCCCGTGTGTGAGGTGTGCGATGTGAGGGGAGCGAAACTTAAAAAGATGACAAAAAAAGGGGGGGGTTACAGGAAAATTGTAAGAGGTTGTTAGAGGTACGGTTATGACCGATTTTTTAAAATTTTTAAGGAGGTGAAGGTAAAAAATTATGCTCAAAAAGGGAGGTTACAGGAAATGGCCTTGCAAGTGGTTGTCAAAAGGAGGGTTACAAGGGGCACTGTGCGAATCATTGACCTGATGAATAAGGGATTGCGACTCTGGAATCATATTTGCCACCTTTTCATAAATCCGATTATCGAAAAGTGCGAATCATTGACCTGATGAATAAGGGACGAGAGATGCGGGAGGATGGACGAAGAAAAAGAATTGATGTCTGCAGAAAATGTTCTCTGTAAACCCAAAGAGCCGAAGGTTGTTTCCGGCAAATCTAGATGATGGATATTCGCTTGGTATTTTGAAATGGAAATGGCAAGTGTTTTACCTTGCAAGATACCGGTATGCTACCTCTTATGCCTAAAGGGCAGATCATACACAGCAGGTGGTGAAGACCCCCCTCTGAAAATGAAAAATAGATTAGTTGGCCCTGCACATGGCAAAAGGGATGTGCATGACCGTGACATTCACATTTTTCGGTATGCACTTTGTGTTTCGCGCAAATGATAGGGTTCCATGGCAGGAGGGTACCCTCTATGAAAGGCTTTTCGTACATATTGGTGGAATAATCAGGCGGCTTGTAGTCTTTGTTGTTCAAGTTCAGAGGGTTTCGCCCCTTGCTATACATAGCGGCATAGCTTTACACCTGCCTGTCATTCCGGGATCGACCCGAGATCCCGTTTTTTCTGGACTCCTGCTTCCGCGGGAATGGCATATTCGTATCGGATTGCTGACGCTGTGTGTTTAGCATCAAGTTGATTATTATTTAACATAATGGCAAAAATAACCTTTGTTCTCGGCGGTGCACGAAGCGGTAAATCTGCTTTTGCAGAAGGTCTTGCCAAAAAGTATAAGGAAGTTAGCTATATTGCCACTGCAGAGGCTAACGATGACGAGATGCGTGAGCGGATACAGAGTCATCGCGTCCGGCGACCCCTGAGTTGGAAGACTTTTGAGTCCCCTTATCACGTGGACACCGTTGTCTCGGGCTGCAACGACAAGGCAGGGCTTATCTTGATCGATTGCATTACCCTTTATATTACCAATATGCTTTTACGTGGTGAACCGGCAAATTCAACCGGTTGTTCCGATATGCGGGATGAGGTTTCAAAACAGAGACGAGAGCTGATACTGTCTGAGATCAGGAAACTCAATCGGGTATGTCATGAGTCGCGGTCAGACGTTATTATCATATCGAATGAAGTCGGCCTTGGTATTGTGCCCGACAACGCTTTGTCCCGCGAGTTTCGGGATATTGCGGGTTGTGCAAACCAAATACTTGCTGGCGAAGCAGATGAGGTCTATTTCATGGTAGCCGGAATCGCCCAGAGGATAAAATAATGGACATTTACCAGTTTAAGACCTTGATGAATAAGGGTAAGACTTTTCCGGTCTTTGTATTTTATGGGGATGAGGAATTCTTTATTCATGAGGCCCTTACGGCAGCAAAGGCGAATCTCCTGAAGGATAAAGACCCCGGTATCGCTTTGATTGAATTTAATGGGAATGAAATTTCCGGCGGTGTAGTGTTTGATGAACTGAGGACGGTGCCATTCTTTCCGGGCGTGAACAAGCTGGTTCTTGTAGAAGAGGGAGACGCTTTTGTTGAAAAAAACCGGGCGATACTGGAAAAATATGTACAAACGCCTGCAAGCCGCGCCCATCTGGTATTGATATGCCATAAATGGGATAAACGGACAAAAGTCGCATCCCTTATAGACAAGGTTGGCATTTCTCTTGAGTGTAAAAAGTTAAAGGAACACTCTCTGCCCCATTGGGTGCAGACTCATGCACGACAGTACAAAAAAGAAATTACCACCCCGGCGGCACAAAAACTGGTGGATGATGTAGGCGGCAATCTGGCGATCCTGGATAAACATCTTGAAAAGTTATCCATTTACCTGGGTGAGAAAACTACCATCGATGAGAGGGATGTTGATGCCCTTGTGGGTGTGGATAGAAGCCGGACAGTTTTTGAACTAACGGAAGCTGTCGCGCAGAGAAATGTAGCGTTGGCGTTGAAAATCCTTGGCCAGATGTTGACTCACGGAGAAGATTCGGTGAGGATTATCAGCCTATTGTCCTGGCAAATTAAGCGGCTGTGGCGGGCGAAGCAGATCTTACAGCAGGGTGGAAATGAGCAGAAGGTCGTATCAGAGTTGCAGATATTACCATTCTTTGCGAAACGATTTTTTGAGCAGGTTAAACGCTATAGCGAGGAAGACCTCACGAAAAACCATGCGCTTTTGCTGGAAACCGATATAAAGAGTAAGACCAGTTCCCTCAGTATACCGTTGCTGCTGGAACTGCTTGTATTTAGATTATGTACATAGGTGGAAAATCCTTGTGATTATTTCTTTTTCAGAACAATCTATGCAGAAAAAGAGACCTGGGATTTATAAACAGTACGTGCAAAGAGATTTCCCGGTTGAAAGGATTCATAACTATCCGGCATGCTTTTACTCCTAATTATGATTAAGGTGAGCAAACATTGATCCCGTAATCTGAAGGAATGTCATAGTAACATCGGCTTCACGATATTCAAATCTCTTGTGTGCCTGGATGTCTATAATTCATTGAAATAATATAAGAGTCGACCAAAAACGGAAAAAACTTGACAGTTATTACATTTACGAGTAGGTTATTTCTGCAAATTATGAAATTTTATGGCTCTGACTACAAAGTTTTGAACCTGCAAAAAGTTATAGTTGAAAGCACGTTGGAACAGATAATTATGCGGAGGAAATAACAAAGAAAAAGAGGATTGTATCAAACCCAAAAGTGATGACGGGAAAACTGGTTGTTGCAGGGACGCGAATTACGATAGAGCTAATTTTAGAGAAATTTGCAGCTAAGGTTTTGCGGGCAGATGTTGTTTGTCCTATCCGTGTGATAGTTTCATGAGATTTTTGGTCGTTGAAGGTGTGGGTTACCAAATTGTTTGAGGAAACAGATACCCTTGTAGCACGTGTTTATTGGTATTCTCATGCGTCAGGCGGGAAGATGCAGAGGTACTCTTCGTGTCTTGATGCCTAAGTTCTGTTATCAATCATTGAAATAAGAAAGGAAAGAAGATGAAGTTTTTTATCGATACTGCGGATGTGAAAGAAATCCGGGAGGCGCACAGTTTGGGCATCCTTGATGGGGTGACAACAAATCCCTCATTAATCGCGAAAACGGGAAGACCTTTTCGTGAAACGATTGAAGAGATTTGCTCCATTGTAAAAGGGCCTGTAAGCGCGGAAGTGGTGAGCCTGGATACGGAAGGTATGCTCAAAGAGGCACGGGAACTATCAAAGATTGCGGACAACATTGTGGTCAAAATTCCTTTAATAAAAAATGGTCTGAAGGCGGTAAAACGATTAGCTGATGAGGGTATTAAGACGAATGTAACGCTTTGTTTTTCGTCGAATCAGGCCCTTTTATCAGCGAAGGCCGGTGGTACGTATGTGAGCCCTTTTGTCGGGAGATTGGACGACAGAGGCCAGTTTGGAATGGATCTGATACAAGAAATCCGTACAATCTATGATAATTACGGATTTCAAACTGAAATTATCGTTGCCAGCATTCGCAACCCTGTCCATGTCCGCGATGCAGCGATCATGGGGGCGGATATTGCCACCATACCTTTTAACGTGTTTGACCTGCTTGTTCAGCATCCGCTTACGGATGACGGTGTTAAGCGATTCCTGGCGGATTGGGAGAAGGTGCCAAAAAAATAGATTCTGAATACGAATAACGGAATTTATGGTGGCAGAACGAAACCGTGCACAAATCCACGAAGAGTGAACCGTGCAAATGAAACTACAAAAAGATTTATTTGATACAAAGGCCCGTACGACAAAAAAAGCTCCTCTTGCAGACCGGATGCGGCCAAGGGAGTTAAAAGAATTTGTTGGCCAGGAGCACCTGGTGGGTTCCGGCAAGATTCTTCACAGACTGGTTGAAAATAGAGAACTGGTGTCATTGATATTTTGGGGACCGCCCGGCGTTGGCAAAACAACACTTGCCTTTATTATTGCACAGGCAATGGATGCCCATTTCGTCTCGTTTTCCGCGGTGTTGTCAGGCGTCAAGGATATCCGGGTTGTTATTGAAGAAGCGAAAGAGCAGCTAAAGTTTTATGATAAAAAAACCATCCTTTTTGTAGATGAGATTCACCGGTTTAACAAAGCCCAGCAGGATGCTTTTCTTCATCATGTGGAAGATGGCACGATAACCCTCATTGGCGCTACCACCGAGAACCCTTCCTTTGAGGTGAATGCACCTCTTCTCTCCCGCTGCAAAGTGTTGGTGCTGGAACAACTCGCCGAGGAGCATCTTAAGAGTATTATGATGAATGCACTCGTGGATAAGGAACGGGGGCTTGGTAATCTGAAAGCGGAAATACACGATGATGCCTTCGGTTTCATGGCGCGCCTTGCCCAGGGAGATGCCCGGGTTGCCTTAAATACCCTGGAAGCGGCTGTTATGCTATCGAAACCGGACCAGAGTGGCAAGCGGACAGTGACCATAGAGGCTGCTCAGGAGTCAATGCAACGGAAGGCGCTCCTCTATGACAAAGGAGGGGAGGAACATTACAATGTCATTTCCGCTTTTATTAAATCCATGCGCGGGAGCGACCCCGATGCCGCTCTCTATTGGCTGGCACGGATGCTGGATGCGGGCGAGGACCCGCTCTTTATTGCCCGGCGCATGGTCATCTTTGCCTCAGAGGATATTGGAAATGCAGATCCACAGGCTGTTCAACTGGCAATTACCGTAAAGGACGCATTTGACTTTGTAGGTATGCCGGAAGGATGGATACCTCTTGCCCAGGGTGTTACCTATCTTTCCTGCGCACCAAAGAGCAATGCCTCCTATATAGCTTATTTGAACGCTTTAAAGGATGTCAAAGAGAAAGGTGCGTTGCCCGTGCCGTTCCACATTCGTAATGCTCCCACATCGTTAATGAAGGATCTTGGATACGGTAAGGGCTACAAATATCCGCATAGTTATGGCGGGTATACTGAACAGACTTACCTGCCGGACGAATTAAAAGGGCGGGAATACTATAAGCCGACAAATAATGGATTTGATAAGACAATTAAGGAACGACTTGCCTGTTATAAAAAAGGCCAGAATAAAGAAAAGGAAACGCAGTTTAGGGAGGATTCTTACGGCACTTAGCAAATCGTCGCCCCGGGTATTGACGGATTTTCTACAGAAAATACTTACAGGATTTGATGGGAGTGCCACAGTGTTGTGCCAGCGATGCACGTGTATGATATTGGTAAAGCCCAAACTTCTTGGGATAGAGCAGATGAAGCGAATACCGGCGGAGACGTACTAAAAGCCTGGTCTGTTTTGGTTGCTAATGGCCCATCGTGTAGCGTAGAAAATTATGATGAAGTTTGCGGTATTGTTGTGTTATGAGATTATTCGTGAAGATATTTTCCGCAGGTATCGGTTATGCAGCAGAGACCTTATAATGCTGAGGAATACGAGCAGTATGGTAACACGCTAACGTTATTGGTCAATGAAGAATTTTTGAGACACCGGACATCCTGAAAGAAAGATGACCCGTATGAAAATTACCTTTCTTGTACCACCACCCATTGATGGAAATATCCCGGAACGGGTTGCCGGCTGTGCATACCTGCTCTATTATGTTCCGAACATCTTTCTCCTGAGTGCTGCTGCAGTCCTGGAAAAGGCAGGTTATGAAGTCCGGTATATTGAAACTACAATTAAAAAGTGGGATCGTGGACATTTTTTAACATTTTTAAAAGAAGACCTGAGTGATGTCTATGGTTTCTATTCCGTAAACCTCTCCAAAAATACCGACTTTCGGGCGCTCAATGACATTCGGGAAATTCGGGGAGATGTACCGATTGTCTTTTTCGGTCCCGCACCGTCTGACAGACCCGCAGAATTTGTTGTAGATGACAACACGTACGTCGTTCGGGGTGAACCCGAATACACGATGCTGGAGCTTATACGGGCATTAGAGACAAAATCAGTCGGTACCGGTATTAAAAGCGTCTCTTTCAAAAAAAATGATGAAATCCTGAATAATGCGAACAGAGAGCCGATTGAAGACCTTGACGCATTGCCCTTTCCTGCCAGACATTTCCTGGAAGAGAGGGATGTCTACTACAATCCTAAGTTAGGGAAGCGGCCCTTTACCGCCGTCTGTACATCCCGGGGCTGCTCATACCGCTGTATCTATTGTGTCCCGTCTTCTTTAAGTTTTTCGCGGGAACTCGAATACAAACACTATCTGGGCAAGAAACCACCCGTAAGAAAGAGGTCGCCAGAAAATATTATTGAGGAATTCAAATTGCTCAAATCCCTGGGCTACAAGGCCGTCAACGTGCAGGATGACCAGTTTGTATGGGGAGAGGAACGAACGGTAAAGATTTGCGAAGGCATTAAAGACCTTGGCATCGTGTGGGGCTGTTCGGCACGGTCGGATCATCTGACCGAATCTATTGTGAAGTCCATGGCATCGGCACATTGTAAGTTTATTGACCTTGGGGTTGAATCGTTTAACCAGGAGATATTGGATTACGTAAAGAAAGATATTGATGTGAAAAAAAATGAGGAAGCGATCAATTTAGTAAAAAAATACGGCATATCGGCCAAGATTAATATTATGTTTGGCGCTTCGCCACTGGAAACCATGACCACGATTAAAAGAAATATGGAAGAGGTAAAGAGGCTGAAGGTGGATCAGGTTATGTATAACATTGCGAACCCTTTTCCGGGGACGGAATTTTACAAGATTGCTAAAGAAAATAAGTTGTTTGTTTATGGAGATTATAAACCCGTCAATGTGGCAAAGGAGGCGAACATCGCCTATCCTCATCTTGACAAAACGGCGCTTGAGAGTGCTGTACGTCGTGCAAATTTTGAATTTTTTTTAACCCCTCGGTTCATCCTGAAAAATATTTGGCGGCTGGGTTCCCTGGATTCTTTAAAAGCTATGTTCAGAAAGCTTTTTTAGGAATAATAATATTTTTTGCTGACCCTGTGATAAAGGTTTTTTCATGAAATTGTCGGTCCTTGTCCCGGCTTACAATGAGGAACAATCTGTCTTGTCCTGCCTGAACTCCCTCATATCACTTTCTTATACAGACAAGGAAATTATTATTATTGATGACGCATCGGTTGATCGCACTCCACAAATTGTTGAAACATTTCTCAGTAAAAACGTAATTCTGGTTAGACGGGAGAAGAACGGTGGAAGGGCTGCTGCCCTGAACTCCGGGTTGGAAATAGCCACCGGTGACGCTATTATCACAACGGATGCGGATACGGTGGTGCCAGCCGATTGGTTGCAAAGGTTTAAATCACAGCTTGAACGACCAGGTGTCGTAGCAGTAGGCGGTGCTTACCAGGCACAAAACAGGGATAAACCCCTGGCGAATGCTACAAGCATTCTGGATCAAATAATGAATGGAGTATTTAAGAAGTCGTTCGTTCCCAATAAGTTGTCTGGTGTGAATTCTGCTATTAAGAGAGATGCACTACTAAATTCAGGGGGTTTTAATGAAAATTCCTGGTGGAGCGAGGACTCTGAGTTAGGATGGAAATTAAGCAGAATAGGCAAGGTTGTTTATGATCCTGAAAATATCGTGAGCACCCAATATCCCGACACATGGTCGGGCATTTGGAGGAGGAAGTTTTACTGGGGTTATGCAATGGGATTAAAATTTCGTGAACAGATACCCTTCAATATAAAATTGTGGATAAGACCCACACTATTTATGGCGCTTTTTATCAGTTTCCTGGCTTTTCTGGTTACCGTACCGTACGGAATACGTGTCTCTTTTGTGCCGGGTGTGATCTTCCTGGTATTATGCAGTTTTTTGACACTCTTATACGTTCCGCCAGGCGTTTTCATTATGGCAAGAACCGGGGATCGTATGTCATTAAAAACGTTATTCGTGCTTGCAATCTTACCGCTTGTACGGGAGTCCGCTTATGTGTATGGTTTGTGTCTGGGCTTTTGTAAAGGGAGAGCGGGTTCAATAACCCCTTCGTGGAAGGAGAATATAAAACGCGGAGGCATAGAGGCCACAGAGACAAAACGTTAATTTACTTATTGCAGGAGCGAACCATCGTCTTGCTCCTACTCTAATGATAAGGAATTTCAAACATTCCCCTCCCGTAATTCCCTGTGAATGGGCTGAAACAGGGGGGAAGTCGCTGAAGACCTGATTAATTATGGATAATCTATGACAAAAAAAATAAAAAGAGGACTATCTTACAGAGATGCCGGAGTTGATATTGACACAAAAGGTCAATTTACTACAGATATTTATTCAAAAATGCGAACGACCTTTGATCAGAGGGTGATTGAAAATCCTGATGGTTTTGGCGGATTGTTCACTTTAAACTCCCGGGTGAAGAAATATCGTCAACCTGTTCTTGTCTCTTCTACGGATGGAGTTGGTACCAAGTTAAAGATTGCATTTATGATGGATAAGCACGACACCATCGGGATTGATCTGGTGGCCATGTGCGTCAATGATATCATCGTATTGGGCGCCGAGCCCCTGTTTCTCCTGGACTACCTGGCCAGCAGCAAGATCGTGCCAAGGGTGCTTCACGAGGTATTGGATGGTATTGTGGATGGTTGTCGTCAGGCAGGCTGCGCCCTCATTGGCGGTGAAACACCGGAGATGCCCGGGTTTTATCACGAGGGGGAATACGATATCGCAGCCTTTGTAGTCGGCGTTGTTGAAAAAAACAAAATTATTAATGGGAAGACAATAAAACCCGGAGACGTGGTGATTGGTTTGCAATCGGGCGGAATCCATAGCAATGGATTTTCCCTTGTGAGAAAGGTCTTCTTTGACAAGGCAAAGATGAAGATAACCCAGAGTCTAGACAAGTATGGGTTGAAGACTACCCTGGGAACGGAATTACTGAAACCAACCAGGATCTACGTAAAGTCGATTCTGAGCGTGCTAAGCAAGCACAAGACCCGGAGGATCATAAAGGGGATGGCGCATATTACCGGGGGTGGCCTGTTGGAAAATATACCCCGTATCTTACCGCAAGGTTGTGCCGTTCGTTTGGAAAGAAACAAATGGAATATCCCGGAGATATTTAAAATTGTTCAGAACGTTGGCAACATTGAGGATCAGGAAATGTTCCGTGTGTTTAACATGGGAATAGGGATGGTATTGGTTGTATCCAAATATGATGTGAAAACAGTCTTAGCCGATCTTAAACACGCAAAAGAACCGGGAACGGTTATTGGTGAGGTGGTAAAAGGAAGCGGGATTGTGCATGTTGTGTAAAAAGATTTTACGCAAGATCGAAAAAAAACAAAAATATAAATATTGACGGCAAGATAAATCATGTTCCTTTGGGTAAGCTTAACCTCACCCTCGTCCTCTTGCTGGGAATGTTAAAGTCTTTACAAAGGTTATAAGGCTAATAATGGCTCATGATCTCTATTTGTACGGTTTCCATCATTTTTGAACGGCTTTATCGGGTACCCAGTGAACTCCGGACTTCATAGATTTCCGCCTAAAACATGCGGGAACGATCTTCCGAGAGGAGTACAATAAGGTATGTAAATCCCCAACCGGACAGCATTGATTACTTCATAACTTTTTTTGCACGGAAAATATTCTTCTACATCTGCTTACTTCCTCAGCTACTTGCCCTGTGAAAATTCTTAAACGATATTTTGGTATCCATAGAATATGATATTGACAATGCTATATCGTATGCGATAATTTGCGAAACCGACTCCTTCGTTACTTCCGTATTGATGTTATCGGGATAAATTAACTGATATTGTAACAATAGGGTGTTTTACTGACAAAATCACCCTTTTCTGACTACACTCTCTGGGTGTAGATTTTTACATTGGTACTAAAAAGACAAGAAATCATTCCAATAACTACTTCATGTTCCGGGAAACGAAATGATGGATGACAAGAAGGAAAAGATTTTAATCCTCGATTTTGGCTCTCAATACGCCCAGCTTATTGCACGCCGGGTAAGAGAGAATAACGTTTATAGTGAGATTGTGTCACACAAGATAACTATAGCGGAGATACAAAAGGCCAATCCAAAAGGCATTATCCTCAGCGGTGGTCCAGCCAGCGTGTATGCGAAAAATGCCCCGCGATGCGACGAAGGGATCGCTGCTCTGGGAATACCCATATTAGGCATCTGCTACGGAATGCAACTGGGATGCCAGATGCTGGGCGCTACCGTTCGCCCAACTACCGCAAGGGAATACGGAAAAACTGCCTGCACGTTCAACACCGAAAGTAAGTTGTTCAAAGCATTGGCCAGAGATGCGGTTGTATGGATGAGCCATGGCGATCAGGTGGTAGAATTACCGGCAGAATTCGAATCACTTGCATTTACCAATAATTGCCCTTTTGCAGCAGTAAAACATAGAAGGAAGGATTTTTACGCTGTACAATTCCATCCTGAAGTTTCACACACTCCGCAGGGAAATCATATCATTCGTAATTTTTTATATGAAATTTGCGGTTGCGCCGGTGACTGGAAGATGCACTCCTATATAGAAAAATCGGTAAGTGAGATTCGCAAACAAGTTGGAGAGGGAAGGGTCATTTGTGGATTATCGGGCGGGGTCGATTCCGCTGTAACAGCGGCGCTCATCCATAGAGCCATTGGAAATCGCCTGTCCTGCATTTTTGTTGATAACGGACTTCTAAGAAACTATGAGGCCGATGAGGTTATAAAAACGTTTAAAGAAAACTTTACTATAGATCTGCACGCCATTGATGCACAGAACCGTTTTTTAGAAAAACTAAAAGGCGTAACTGATCCGGAAAAAAAACGTAAAATTATTGGACACGAATTTATTGAGGTTTTCAAGGAAGAGGCAAAGAAGATATCTCAGGCAAAATTTCTTGCGCAGGGTACGCTTTATCCCGACGTCATTGAAAGCATCCCCGCCCATGGCGGTCCGACGGTCACCATCAAGAGTCACCACAATGTGGGTGGCCTGCCGGCAGAGTTAGGTTTTGAACTCGTTGAACCACTGAGACTTTTATTCAAAGACGAGGTGCGAAAGATAGGAGAAGCGCTTGGATTGCCGGAAGAATTGGTCTGGCGTCATCCCTTTCCTGGCCCTGGACTAGCCATCCGGATTATTGGTGAGGTTACAAAGCCACGCCTCGATATCCTTCGGAATGCGGATAGGATTGTTATCGAAGAAATACGCAAGGCAGGTCTCTATCGTTCCATAGCCCAGTGTTTTGCCGTACTTTTACCGCTCAGTACTGTGGGGGTTATGGGGGATGAAAGGAGTTATGAAAACGTCATTGCCGTTCGTGCGGTAGAGACAACCGACTTTATGACTGCCAATTGGTACCGTATACCCTATGACGTATTGGAAATTATTTCCAGCCGGATTATCAACGAAGTCAAAGGCGTCAACCGCGTAGTTTACGACATCAGTACCAAACCACCGAGTACCATTGAGTGGGAGTAGGCATTTTTGCGCAATGAAATGGGTCGTATGATCCAACAAATAAGTTCTTTCCGTAACCGGGCAACGATAAAGCTGAGTTGCGCCCAACAAAGGTAGCAACCAGGTTTGAATAAGACAAACTGTCTATGTTTAACAATCGCTTGAACGGAGACTCGCTCTTGGGCGTCAATCTCCAGCAACTTGTTAGATTTTTTCTTTATCGAACATACGTTTTCCATGTATTACGGTAAGAATATGAATCTCATTTGCTTTGATTTCATAAACGATACGATATTGGAAAACAAATAATTCTCGAATAGATTCATCGCCAACCTCTGGCACAACTCTGCCTATTTTGGGGTGTTGGATTAGCGACTGAGGAGCTTCAAATATTTTTTGAATTGTAGATTCAGCATAAAACTCAGAATCTCTTGCGATAAACTCCCCAATTGCCTCTATATCTTCTAAAGCTTCAGGTGACCAAATTATTTTGTAATCCATTTTGAAAGTCGTACTTTGGCTTCCTCGTAGGAAATACCTTTACCGTTTTTTATGGATTCTTGGCCCTTCCTGATCTTTTCTAGCACATAAAGATGGTATTGGATGTCTTCCAGTGTGGCATCTTCCGGCAAGTGATGAATCATTTTTGTAATGTTGTCTTTTAAAGTACTCATAACAATATTATAGGAAATTTTTCCTATAGAATGAAGTAAAATCCAACGCTGCGCATAACCGGCTGGCAATGAAGCGCAGCGAAATTGCCAGTCCGCGTTGATGCGGTTGTTAGCGGTTCCCTTTTGGTTGCAAAGCCTTTCTTAACTCTCCGATGCCCTCACTCCACTTTGATTCATCTGAGAAATCTATGTATTTCAGTCTTCTAATGAGGTTATCGATAGGTTCGGGGAAACTCTCTTCTTTTGTAAGCACTACTGGAATTATGTTTTTACCATCAGCGAAACCCATAAATTGGGACACCTCGAAGTTGACCCAGCTTGACTCTGTTGAATGTCTGGAAATCACAAGAAGCAAGTAGTCTGTGTCGCAGGAACGAAGGCTGTTCGTAATCGTCTGCTGAATATCAGCACCGGCAAGAATCTCATTCTCGTCAATCCAGAATCGAATATCTGAAGACAGTTCATGAATGAGCTTTTTAACAAATGCTTTGTCTTTGCTGGAGTGGCTAATAAAGACTGTAGATTTTGGAAGTTGTCTTGTTATTGTTTCTTTGAATTGATGATTCACCCGGTCATGCCAAATTAGATTTTCAGATAAAAAAGTCTCGGACAGTTTTTGTGCAAGATGGTGCGTCCGTTTTACTTCGATGCAAGCATTGATAGCTTCTTTCAGTTTATGTGGGAATCTGTCAAAGGTGCTACAAGCGAAACCTGCAAAAAACTCAGGATAATAGTGATAGGTTGACCAGCCACCCGGTTTGGGAACGCCACCACCTTCAAGGCTAAAAAATATAAAAGTTGGGTCGTTCTTGAGTGGTATTCCCATTGTCTTAAATTCATTTCGCATATATCGCCAGTCTTCGTCCGGAATGATGTTCCCTTCATAAATGAGTGGCGTGAATATGTGAAAGTTCTTACCGCTGAATGATGATATCCTGTCTTTGTTATTTTTAAAGTAATCCACATACTCATTGTCGAGTGACGAGAAAAAAGCAATCATGAACCGAGAATTTTCCGGCTTCAATTGCTGTTCATTCATCAAACGGACTACTTCCTCAATCCACTTCTCAGTCGGATGTATGTACCACACGGTTCACTCCTTCATCCTGTATTGTGTTACCGCTAACAATGTTATTAACAAGTTTTCCTTTTAATAACAAAAAGGTACAACGTTTGTCAACTAAAAAGGCATTTAAATTGACCTATGAAGTCTTTATAAATATAATTTCTACCTCGTTAGTAACACAGATTGAGTGATAACAAGAAATAGGATAAGTATTCATGCTCAATATCCCTGCCGCTCTTTTTACAAAATAGAGCATAACACTAAGTGAAAAATTGGTTCCGGTTTCCATTCATAATAACAATCCCAGATGTGTAGCCCGGTTCAACTCTATCTTTACCAAATAAATTGGGTATCAGATCTTGTTGTCCCTTAGGTTATTTCAAAGACAAATTCGACACTTTTAGCAAAGATGTGAACAAAATTAACCCTGTCAGAGTTTGAAACTCTGACAGGGTTGAAGTACAAATTTTGCGATTCCTATTTTGTCTTTTCTAATTTGTTTGGGCTATGAGACATTTAACCGTAAAGCCCTTCATAACACGGCGTTCCTTTAAAATGCCCAAACAATAGCTGCCATTGCTCTCCAGTCCACTACCTGTTGAACACCTCTGGCATGCTGGTAAAGAGGTTGTTGAAATTTCAGATCAATGCTCCCGCCCGTTTTTGGTATCCTTATCTGAAGAGAGGGTGTTATTGAAACAGAGGTAATACCTGTGTTGTCAGGGTTGTCTATAAGAGATACATCTGGTCTTGAATATTTACCGTCGTGATCTTTATCCTGTCCAGCATGAAATAGGTTGAGCTCCAGTCCGGGATTTAGATAACCGATTATCGGGTATCTGGCGACGAGATCCAGAGACACCTTGTCGCCAAATTCATAACCCTCATCTCCTTCTGTGGTTACATGATACATAAGATTGGTCTGAAAGACCACAGGGGACAAGGTATGCATGTAGTTGACAAGAAAAATAGGATCCCAGGAACCTGTACCGGGCTGCATCATGGCGTGGACAAGATGGCCAGAATCTGTCCCTTCGTCGTTTTTACCTGTTGGAAGTTTTAGTCCCATGCCGGCAGTGAGCTTCTTTGTTGGAAAATCAGAATTATCCGTGTAGACTTTGTAAAGACCCATAAGAGTCATATCTCCAAACCCCTCGACGGCATCCATCTCCATCTTCATCTTCATATCCATGCCCATTGGACTCCTCATTACCATCTTCATGTCCATATCGTTGATAACATAGGGAATTGTAGCCATGAATTGGAGTCTCTTGGTTGCAGAGTATGTCCCCAGCAGGGTATATTTTTGCATAATCATTCGTGTCGGGACAGAAAAACTTTTTTCCTCTTTTGGCATTTTGGGCCACGTTGAAGCAACATCATCCAATACTGAATTAGGGCTTCTGCTATGGCTGCCCTCCCGTATCGTCTCCATATTGGAATACTCGTATTGAAGTGAGAGACCAAAATTTGTTGCCGTGATGACATTTGAGGTGGTTGCCTCGCAAAGCGATCTTGAGAGGCAACATTCGCCATGTGCGTAAGCAACGCCGGAAGTAAAAAAGAGGACTAAAAAAAATGTACCAAAGATTCTCATAATATTTCCTCGGAAAATTGAATAACGTATAATCAAAAAAGTGTAATTTGCGCCAGAGTCGATCCCATGCACCCCATTGCAGAAGGAGGCTTAGTTTGCGATAAATATTCTCACATTTTAGCAAAAATGTTTTTTGGTGATAATGAGGCGCACCTTGCCACTCCGGTCTTTTCCGGTCCATTCTGGTTCGGGGATTTGTTTAATTAGACATTTGGCAACTTTGTATCTGTAGAGCGATAAGCCTCGTCGCTCTACAACCGTAGCTTTGAAATTCCTTAACATTAAATCAGGCCTGCAGCTAATGGTATTTGGTTAACCTTATCCCTAGCCTCCCCGTAAACAGGGAGGGAGACAGACTTCCCTTCGTTTACGGGAGGATCAGGAGGGTAATTAAAAATTTAATGCATTAAATGCAGAATTTCCCCAGCGAACGGTCAATATGCAAAAGATGACTGTCCTTTTCCTGTCTGCATTCAGGTTACAAGGAAAACACCGAACTACCATAAACTATAGGGAACGCAGGAACGGCTTTAGTGGTTATGGCCGCCGTGGTGGCCTCCATGATCTCCATGGTCTCCGTGATTACCATTTGCAGGCCAATATCCGGCAATCGGCAGAAATTTATCGATAGCCTCATCGGAAGGATATACACCAATCTCAAATCCTTTGTCACACCCCTCCGGTAGAGGATTCTTTTCCAGGTCTCGTACGACTCTGAGGTTTGGCCAAAAATCCACCGATACGATGTCAGCGTCGTCGAACTTTTCCGTTAACCGACCTAACCATATATCCGCGCGATCGTCATCATTCTTGTTGCTGGATTTGGTGCAATAGTTAGCAATAGCAATGTACACGGTCAGCGCCGTTGCGCAGGAATCTGATTTAAACGTGGGAAATGATGCGCTCCATGGAATGACTCCCAGCAAACCGTCCTGTAGTTTACCATTGGTAAAAACAAAGGCCCTGACGTCTTCTGTTAATTCTGAACCATGTGAAATAAATGCCGGAACAGGCCCTGTCAACGTCTTGATTATTTTGAAGAGACTGTTTACTGCAGGTTTCGGAGTCATTACGGGATTACCTACGATATGATCCTGAAGATTTACGGATTCTTTTGTATCCATGCGTTCAGCTATAGAGTCCTCACCATTGGGAAAAACAACGCTCTGCGCCCGTACAGGCTGATTTTTTGTGCCGTGAGCGTGGACCGCCGTTGCCCCGCATCCATGGGGTATACTAAACCAATTGAAACCACTCGTTCCCTCAAGCTCATCACGAGAGCTGTAATTCGTAGGAGTATTTTTCGACATAACTGTTGTGTGTGCTACAGCGTTTTCTGATATAATCAGTGTCGCAAAAATTGTGACAACGATAAGATGTTTTGAAAATTTTACCATATGATATTTCCTCCAACTCTTAAAAATGATGTAGTTATTACGTATTTTCACGCTCGTCATGGGCAAGATAAGCATAGAAGATGGCTGATGGGAAACAAAAACATACAATATGATATCCCTGTGAACAGGCCAATGCCGGGTTGCCGGTAGTATCCTGCCTATGTATCGGATCTATTGATTAGCAATGTTCTAGTAAACGCCTAAAATAAGTTGACGGGTAATAGACCTCAAGGGCGGCAATAAAACGACCCCAATATAGGGATTGTTTCAGTGCGAAATATCCTCATGGCAACTTTCTTTCGTCGTTTACGAGAATATGAGATTGGACTTTATACGTGACAACGTGGAGGTTTTTCGGGAGGTGATACCATGATTTCACAGAGGCGAGTCAGGGTATCGCTGGTAAGAAAACATAAAAATGGTATTTGAGGAATTCCACAACACTCCTCTGGTATGTATTTAAACTCGGCATATATACCAGTAATTACATCACTTCCTGATTTACATCTGAGACTGCCTATGAATGATTGAAAACTGTTTTTTTGTTTGTTTACGCCAGATTGAGACATTAACAGATTTCCGTGTGAAGAACAACAGCAATGCGCCTTGCAATCAGCCGCAGATTTGCAACCGCATGCATGGTTTTTACAGGGAAACTCATCCGGCTCTATTGATGTATTAAAGGAAATACCGTTGTTAAACAAGGCAAGGCTGAGAAGAAAGAGGATTTGAATAGAGGCAAGTACCTTATTTACGTTACTTATAGTTGTCCGCATTTTTCCTCATCCATAGCATTACCCATAAAATTCAATTATAAACCAGGAAGTTACTTTGGAAAATAGTCGTTTAAAAAGATACCGTAAAAGAACGACATTCGCAAAAGAAATGCCCTATACTAAAATAATGTACCACCCCTTACGTAAGGTGTTTCTATTTCTTTAATAAAAAGATTATTATGGATAGACTTTCCTGAAAAAACTTATCCTATCTGAATTTCACGGTTGATATATATCATGCAATCCTGGAATAAGTCAAAGAGTTTTTGATTTATCATTGTATAGTGAACGCAGGGTGTCAGTTTGTCGAAGCGGTACACATGATTATAGCCAGGTTGATAGACGGCGTGAGAAGGCATGTTGCTGAGTACTATGTTCGGGCAGAAAGTGATTTTTATCTTTGACTTGGGGTATTTTTTGTGTTGAAAACACCGTGCAAGGGAGGAGGGTATGTCCCCGTCCCGATTTTCGCTATACGAAAATCATTTGCAGAATTTAGACTTTACTGGTATTCTTACTAATCCAATTTCATGGTATACAAGGAACATTATTCTAGCACTTTCTGTTAATACATTACTGTACTGTGCTTACGGAAAGGGTAATTTTCTATCACATTTTTTATTGCTAATGATCACTATGAAAAACAAATTCATGTATTTGAGTGTCTGGACAGTTTTATTCATAAGCGCATGTTCATCGGATAAAAAAAGTAGCGTTAAGCAGGAAAAATTCCCTGTTACCAATCCTATCGTGATGGATATGCCCTATACGCATGATTATGTAGCGCACATACAGTCTTTGCAGCATGTAGAGCTAAGGACCAGGGTTAAAGGATATATCGAAAAAATTCATGTTGACGAAGGTGATAGCGTAAAAGACGGACAAATCCTTTTTAGTATTAGCCGCAAGGAATATGAAGTGAATTTATTAAAAACGAAGGCAATGCAGAAAAGTGCCATTGCAGATGCAAAGACTGCTGAACTGGATTTGCAAAATGTAAAAATACTGGTAGAAAAAAACATTGTCTCAAAAACAGCGCTTGAAATGGCTCAGGCTAAACTGGATGCATTTCGTGCAAAAGTTGATGAAGCGCAATCTCAGGTAACAAGCGCTAAATTAAATCTTTCTTACACAGTAATAAAAGCGCCATTTGATGGAATTATTGACAGAATTCCCAATAAGGTTGGAAGTTTAGTCGATGAAGGAACTCTGTTGACTACCATTTCAGATAATACAAGGGTATTTGCATATTTCAACGTACCGGAAAAAGAATATTTAGAATTTACCACGATCATGGACTCAGGAAAGGAGAATGATGTGGTATTTGTTTTAGCCAATAATCAAATTCATAAGTATAAAGGATGTATTGAAACCGTTGCAGGAAAAATTGACAAAACCACCGGAAACATAGCTTTCAGGGCTTCTTTTCCTAATCCGGACCTTCTTTTGAAACACGGTTCCAGCGGAGAAGTCAGAATAATAAAGGAAGAAAGAGGCGCCTTGATAATTCCGCAAAAAGCTACCTTTGAAATTCAGGATAAAATATATGTATTTACGGTGGATTCTGACAATATAGTAAAAATGAGAAGCGTTGTTCCCAAACTCCGTGTTCCCCAATTATATGTAATTGAATCCGGGTTATCTTCCAATGATAGAATTGTTTATGAAGGCATTCAGTTGGTGAAAGAGGGAGATAAGATCATTCCTGAAATGGTTCCTATGAAACAAATTCTGACGGAACAATCAAAATCTCAAACCATGTTTACAGTTCAAAATTAAAAAAAACATAATGAGCTCTAAATTTATCCATAGACCTATTTTATCCATAGTCCTGTCTTTAATCATCACCTTGTTAGGGGTGTTGTCTTTAGCCAAATTACCAAAGGAGCAATTTCCCAGTATAGCCCCGCCAGTGGTAAATGTTTCTGTTAAGTTTACTGGCGCCAATGCAGAAACTGTAACAAAAGCCGTTATTGTGCCTTTGGAACGTGCTATCAATGGTGTCCCGGGAATGAAATATATGTCGTCGTTGGCGGGAAATGATGGTATGGGAATAGTGCAAATCATTTTTAAAGTGGGTACCGATCCCGACATAGCCGCAGTTAATGTTCAAAACAGAGTAGGTACCGTAGTGGACGAACTCCCTGCGGAGGTAATAAAAAACGGGGTAAAAATTGCCAAGGAAGAGAGATCTATGCTGATGTATTTAGATATCTTCAGCATTAATAACGCGTTAGAGGAAGAATTCCTGTACAATTTTACGGATATTAACATACTGCCGGAATTAAAAAGAATTAATGGCGTTAGTTATGCAGCTATATTGGGAGCCAAGGAATACGCAATGCGTATCTGGTTAAAACCCGATAAAATGCTTGCCTACAATATTTCAACAAATGATGTACTGAACGCATTACGAGAACAAAATGTAGAAGCTGCACCGGGTACTGTTGGAGAAAGTTCGGACAAATCAGCACAAGCATTACAATACGTGATAAAATACACGGGAAGATACAACACCGAAGAACAGTATGAAAATATACCGGTAAAATCGAACTCTGACGGAGCTATACTTCGCATAAAAGATATCGCTGACGTGGAGTTTAGCGCAGTTTATTTTGGTGTAGAGTCTAGACTAAATGGCAGACCTACAGCTTCAATTATGCTGAAGCAGTTGCCAGGCTCTAATGCCAGCGAGGTAATCAGTGAAGTGAAAAGTCGAATGGCTGAAATTAAAGAATCCTCATTCGTTGAAGGTATGGATTATGCGATCAGTTATGATATCTCGCGTTTTTTGGATGCTTCTGTTCATAAGGTATTAAAAACCCTCATTGAAGCGTTTTTACTTGTATCATTCGTGATATTTATTTTTCTGCAGGATTGGCGTTCAACACTCATTCCCGCTATTGCTGTACCGGTTTCCTTGATTGGCACCCTCTTTTTCATGCAGATATTAGGCTTCTCTTTAAACCTGATTACCCTTTTTGCATTAGTTCTTGCTATAGGTATTGTGGTAGATAACGCCATAGTAGTGGTGGAGGCGGTGCATGCAAAAATGGAGCACTCGAATATTGGAGCAAAGGAAGCTACCGAACAAGCAATGAAGGAAATAAGTGGCGCCATCATTGCAATTACCCTGGTAATGTCTGCAGTTTTTGTTCCAACCTCTTTTATGACAGGTCCTGTTGGCGTTTTTTATAAACAGTTCTCCATCACCATAGCCATATCGATTGTTCTTTCAGGTATTGGTGCGTTAACGCTTACTCCGGCGCTCTGTGCCTTGTTTTTAAAAAATACACACGCCGGGCATAAAAAGAAAAATATTTTAGATCGTTTTTTTACAGGCTTTAATAATTGGTATGGAAATCTTTCTGCAAAGTATCAAAAGCTGCTCGGCCTCATTGTAAACCGCAAGGTCATCACATTCTCAATCCTGTTACTTTTTTGCGCAGGAACGGGTATTTTCGGGAAACTCCTGCCTTCAGGGTTTATTCCCAACGAAGACCAGGGGACATTCTACGCCAGTATCGCTACTCCTCCCGGCTCAACATTAGAAAGAACTAAAGAAGTAGTAAATGAAGTGCAAAAAGTATGCGAAGAGATAGAAACTATAGCGTCCGTTTCTTCCTTGGCAGGAATAAATATTTTGTCCGATGGAACGGGCGCTACTTACGGCACTTGTCTAATTAACTTAAAAGATTGGGACGACCGGAAGGAATCGGTCAATGACATCATTGAACACGTTGCCGAAAAAACGAAGCACATTAAAGATGCAAAAATTGAATTCTTCCCTCCGCCAGCCGTGCCGGGCTATGGGAATGCCAGTGGTTTTGAATTGAGATTATTGGATAGGACAGGCGTCGGTGATTTTAAAAAAATGGAAACGGTGGTCAATCAATTCGTTAAAGATTTAAAAGACCGGCCTGAGATAGCAAGGGCTTTTACTATTTTTGATGCAAGCTACCCGCAATATATGATTCATGTTGATACTGATAAGGCTGCTCAAAAAGGAGTAACAGTTAATAATGCGATGAGCACATTACAAACCTTATTAGGAAGTGAGTATGCTACAAACTTCATTCGTTTTGGTCAAATGTACAAGGTTATGGTACAAGCATTACCAGAATACCGGGCTAAGCCGGATGATATTCTTAAGTTGTATGTGGAAAACGATGAAAATAAAATGGTGCCCTTATCTGCGTTCATAACTATGGAACGCATATATGGGATGGATCAGATTACCCGTTACAATATGTATCAATCTGCTGAGTTGAACGGTGAAGCGGCCAGCGGATACAGCAGTGGGAGCGCTATCGCAGCCATTCAGGAAGTAGCCAAAGAAAGACTACCGAAAGGTTACAGCATAGATTGGGCGGGTATGACCCGTGATGAAATCCTGGCTGGCAATGAAGCAATATCTATTTTTATTATCTGCTTGGTATTTGTGTATCTGTTGTTATCTGCGCAGTATGAAAGTTTTCTCCTGCCCATGCCCGTTATTCTTTCTTTGCCAACCGGAATTTTCGGGGCATTTTTACTTCTGATGCTGATGGGTTTAGAAAACAATGTGTATGCGCAGGTAGCTATGATTATGCTTATCGGCTTACTGGGGAAAAACGCCATTCTGATTGTTGAGTTTGCTTCCTTAAAACACCGGGAAGGGCGAACACCCATGCAAGCCGCCATTGAAGGGGCAACCGTGAGGTTACGGCCGATTCTCATGACCTCTTTTGCTTTTATTGCCGGATTGATTCCATTAATGCTTGCATCCGGTGCCGGCGCTGTCGGTAACAGAACAATTGGCGCAGCGGCCGCAGGGGGCATGCTATTCGGAACTATATTTGGAGTAATTATTATTCCGGGACTGTATGTTGTTTTTGCAACTCTTGCAGAACTGTTTTCGAAGAAAAAGATCAAAGAGGAAATAGCATTAACCGAGGCAATATAAATCAATGAAGAAATCTGACCTGAATGAATCGGAAAAGACTAGGCTGGAAAGATACGCTTTGATATTGCAAAAAATATTTTTGCTGGAAATGTTAAAATGTTTTTTGCAGGATGCTAAAAACATACCAGCTTTTGGATTCGTGGCTGCATGCTTGCTTGTGGCAGGTTGTCAGACAACGAGAAATATTGAGAATGATGTCACAAAACAAATACCGGAAACGTTTGCACACACGAAGGATTCCGTAAATTCTGCAACAATTGTCTGGCGACAATTTTTCTCGGATACTACATTAATTGATCTGATCGATATAGCTTTTAAAAACAACCTGGACGTATTGATGACCTTGCAAAAAATTGAAATTGCACGGGCTGACCTGCGATTACGTAAAGGGGCTTTGTTTCCTGAAATTTCCGGTGGTGGCTCCGTTTCTCAAAGAAGATTCGGACGTTACACTATGGATGGAGCGGGAAACAGGACAACGGATATTACCCCCGGACACACAGTACCCACCGATCTTCCTGATTATCATATCGGTTTACAAACTACATGGGAAATGGATATTTGGGGTAAACTCCGCGGCAAGAAGGAAGCTGCATTTGCTCGTTACCTTGGCAGCATCGAAGGAAAAAATCTCGTACTTACTAACTTAATTTCGGAGATAGCGATTACCTATTACGAGTTGTTGAGTTTAGACACGGAATTGGAAATTATCGGAGAAACCATCAAGCTGCAGGAAGATGCGATTTCCATCGTTACCACTCAAAAACAAGTTGCCACAGCTAATGAGTTGGCTGTGCAGCAGTTTGAAGCGCAATTGTTACATTCAAGGGCATTGGAAGTTGAAGTTCTTCAAAGAATTACCGTGAGTGAAAACAGAATAAATTATTTATTGAGTAGGTTTCCACAACCGGTCAATCGTAAAAAATCAATTCTCACTAAAGAAATTCCTGCTCAGGTAATGATCGGTATTCCATCCGATTTGTTAGAAAACAGGCCTGATATAAAACAAGCTGAGTATGAGTTGATGGCCACGAAAGCAGATGTAAAATCAGCAAAGAAGGCATTCTATCCTTCTTTCAACATTACGGGGGCAATGGGATTCCAGGCTTTTAATCCCTCTTTTTTATTTCGATCACCTGAATCAATTGCGTACACAGCAATAGGTAGTTTAACTTTTCCATTAATTAACCGGAGCGCGATTCAGGCACAATTTAAAACTGCACAAGCGAAACAGATAGAGGCATTGTACAATTATCAAAAAACCATTATCCATGGTTTTATTGAAGTATATAATGAAATGAATAATATTAAGAATCTGGAACGGGCATACAAACTTATAACCAAAAAAGTGGCTGCGTTAACTCAATCTATAGAAATATCGTTGGAACTGTTCAAAACCGGCAGGGCAAATTATTTAGAGGTATTAATAGCACAACAAAATGCCCTCCAATCGAAATTAGAATTAGTAAACACCAAACAACAACAATTTAATGCCGGTATAAATATTTATAAGGCACTTGGTGGCGGTTGGAGATAGACGAAAGAAAAGTATTTAGCGGGCGTAAGATTGCCCAAATGCTTATCAGAAAAAGGAGTTTTTACCAAACGCACATTTCTTTGTATTACATTCCATTGTTTAGCCGATAAGCCGTTCGCAAATGGATGACTTTTCTCTGCAAATTCTAACGGGTAAGGACATTGCTGACCCTGTCCATGACGGTCAGCACTTTCTTTTGCATATTATCCGTGATAATTCACAAAACACGCTGATTGCAAAAGAAAGTGTGGCGTTGGCCTTCACAATGGCACAACCTGAACATAACATTCACAAAACACGCTGATTGCAAAAGAAAGTGTGGCTATTACCAAAATAATTGATTCTTACCATCCAAGCACATAGGCAAAAATCAGTGGTGCAACAATGGTAGCGTCCGATTCAATGATAAATTTTGGGGACTCCTTGCCAAGCTTGCCCCAGGTAATTTTTTCATTCGGCACTGCACCAGAATATGAACCATAGCTTGTCGTTGAATCACTAATTTGACAAAAGTATGACCAAAGTGGAACTTCAGGGCGTCTCAGGTCTTGGTGGAGCATCGGTACGACACAAATAGGAAAATCTCCGGCAATGCCGCCGCCGATTTGAAAAAAGCCCAGTCCATCCGGAGCGATTTGTGTGTACCATTCCGCCAATAAAATCATATATTCAATTCCGGTTTTTACTGTGTGGATGTTTTTAACCTCGCCGGAAATGCAATGTGCGGCGTACATGTTGCCTAGCGTTGAATCCTCCCAGCCAGGAACAAAAATTGGCAGATTTCGTATCGCAGCTTCCATAAGCCAACTATCTTTTGGATCAATCTGATAGTGTTCCTTGAGTTTACCACTTAAAAGAATTTTGAACATAAACTCATGAGGGAAAAATCGTTCACCCCGATTATCAGACGCAATCCATTCTTCAAGGACTGCGTTTTCAATGCGTCTTAATGCCTCTGCTTCCGGGATGCAGGTGTCGGTTACACGATTCAGGTGTCGCTTACATAAGCTTTCTTCATCAGCAGGAGTCAACTCCCGATAGTTTGGGATACGTACGTAATGGTCATGTGCTACAAGATTAAAGACGTCTTCTTCCAGATTTGCACCCGTACAGCAGATACCGTGAACCTTATCCTGGCGAATCATCTCTGCAAGGGATAGTCCGAGTTCTGCGGTGCTCATTGCGCCTCCCATTGTCAAAAACATCTTTCCGCCGTTTTCAAGGTGCTGCGTATAAGCCCTGGCTGCATCAATCATAACAGCAGCGTTAAAATGCCGGTAATGATGGCTTATAAATTGAGAAATGGGGCTATGAGTCATTTTATATTTTTTTTCATGCGACTCCGCTGTCTTTGCAAAATCCAACCTATTAAAATCTTTTATCATTATGTTCTCCTTTTATTTATCAAATGCTATGTTGCACTTTTAAAATATTAGTAATGCGGCTTGCTTGCCGTCATTAAATACGATGTTTGAAAATCCTGCAGTTCTAGAGGGATAAAGTTACTTTCAAGAAAAAGCCGTTTCATTTCTTCGGCACAGGGAGAAGTATCGTTTGCTACAGCCCCGCCAATTTTTTTATGCAGATCATTGAGTTCCTTGCTACCCAAAAGATTGCATATCACTAAAATACCAGATGGTTTCAGCAATCGGTGAAATTCACTGAGCGCAACCATTTTGTTGTCAATGTGTGGAAAGGTACAAAAACATATTATCCTGTCTATACTTTCCGAGCTCAGCGGTATTTGTGCAATATCTGCCTTAATAAAAGAAATATTTTCATTATGGTATTTTTGTTTTGCTATACGAAGCATTTCTTGTGAAAAATCTATTCCATATACATAGCCATTTTTACCAACGTTAGTGTATAAAAATGGAATGAGACGTCCGGTACCACAACCTGCGTCAAGCACGGTCTCTCCCTCTTTTAGTCCAAAATAATCAATAACTTCACTTATCTGTGAAAGCTCTTTGGCATTGGTGGACGACTTCTCCCAATTGTTTGCTGCATTGTCAAAGAATATCTCCTTTTCTGATTTCTCAGCATATACAGGAATTGAAAATAGACATATCTGTAAAAATACAAATGTGAAAATATAAAACGTTTTTTTCATATACTTCTAATACATCCGTTCAAGTTAATGAGCAGTCGAGATTCAGTGTCATTAGGTTAAATTACTAACGGTAAAATTCCCTCTTAAAAAAGAGATACAGAGCGTTGTCTTGATAAAATAATTGCTAAGCTGAATCCCCAACTACATTGAAGGGATAGCAAAAGCTATACTGAAGTATTTGAAATAGAGATACTTCTTTCTTAGGATGACCCTTAGGTTGTTTTTGTGGTCAATCCGTACGAAGGGAGTTGAAAGTGAAAAGAGTTTAGCACATGCAGAATGAGAATGCAAGTATTACATGGTATGGGTATCGAAGAAAGGACATAAAACCATTCTTGGAAAACCTCGGCGTGAGATAGGAACAACCTCCAGTTTTTGTAATTCCAATGAATACCGACGTCTACCGTATGTCTTGAAGTTCCAAACGCCAACCTGTCAGCATTGTTATATGAGTAATTTCCTCAAAATATCAAACGATTCTCTATGGCCTGTTGGTCCGCTGCGACTTCAACACCCCTGTTTGTTGAATTCCCCGTATGCATTTCCTCATAATTTGGGCACTGACCGCAGATAACGATACTATCGTTAAACAAGGTATAAAAATGTACAAAAACATAACTCAAATTCTTTATAGGGGTCTGATGTACACCAAATTCGTAATTGACCAATGTCGCAGTGGCAAGGTCTGGCGCTGCTACAGGAAAGGGGAGAAATATCTAGCAAATGAGAGATGGATTTCTAAATAACTTGCAATAATTTGACGGATAGAAAAGAATTTACTAAAAGTGATCGAATAGTAGGAAATAGATTCCCCGTGATGGGCTTACTCATTGTATAGCTTATAACAAAATATGCTTTCATTGTAATTTTAATTCTCAATGTCATTACGAGTTAGAGTTCACACATCAAGATTTAACTAAAACGAGTTGTGAAGGTATATCATTTGCTCAAATCATTCCATAGGAAATAAAGAGATTTCCACAGGAAAACCTATACTGAAAGACGGGTCATGATAGAGGCATCAAAAGTAGGAAGAAGTAGTAAACCGATAGAGTTTGATGTTAAATTTGGTGCATATAGTAGCAGGGAGACTTCTCCTTTCAGAAAAATCATCTATGATGAAGTAGAGAGGTGTGATCGTGAGTTGAATAAAAGACAAACCTATGATTATGATACGGTAACAAGCAGAATAGAGGGTGGGGCATTATCTTTGCTTGAACGTAATGCATTTGAAACATTAGTAACAAATGCAGAGATAAAGAAAAAGATACAACCCATGTCATTAAAAGATCAATTTCAGAAATATAAAGAGGACCAATTGTTATCAAATCCTGGCGGGGATCACTTCAACCTGGATAAGAAGACTCATGTAATAGACTATCAGGGGGATCAATCTCAGTTTGCGGTACGGGTAGGGAAAGATATGAAGGATGCCGGGAAAAATATCATAAATATCTTTAAGGATTTTGGCCCCGGTGCACCGTTTAAATATATTGACAAAGACGGTCTCGTCCAGGAAGGTAAAAAAGTGGGATTAGGAGGTACGTTGGTTAGTTTTTTCAAAGATATGGCAAGTGGCGTGACGTTAGGTAAATATGCACCGAAAGGTGAGAAGCTACCGACAAATGCGTTGGAATCTACAAAGCATTTCTTTAAGAAGATATTTGTGGATGCCTTGTTTAGAGATGTGGTCGTGGGTGTGCCAAGAAGCGCTATTCATATAAGTGAAAACGCGGTATTAGCCTGCATGAATCTTGCAGAAGTAGTTCCCGATGCGACCATAGGTAATTGTAAAAAAGGACAGGAGATAACTACCGAGGTGTTTGATGATGCACAGGTGCTGGTGGATTTTGTTGCCGATATTGTTCCAATGGGAGAGGCAGGCGCCAGGACAATGGCTGTTACTTTCAAGAAAGGGCTCAAAGGATTTCCTCTTATCAACAACATCACTTCTCCGGAGCATGGAACGACTGATGAAAAATGGAGATATGTTCGAAATACACCTTTCAGAAAGACGATTGAATCCGTTGCAACGTTGATCCCGATTCGTATATAAAAACTTGGTAATTCCCCTTAGACATGACAATGTATTTTTACTAAACCTTCCTCATCAGGATTTCCAACGACGACGATCGTTGCCGGCAAAAATAATTTTACAATTTCAATATTAGTAAGCAGATGTTGGGTAATTCTGGGGGTGGTATATTGCGATAGTCCTTTTGTAAGAGCGAGGGGAATGATGAGCTGGTCTGCCAGGTACTCATCGATGACGCCTTTGGTTTCAAGAAAGTAGAAGAACTTATCGCAAGCCTCGTCTGCGACGGTTTCCGCACGTTTGCCAATGGCGCCCAAACTAAAGTAACAGCATTGGCTTTTTCCAAATTTTCCCACCAGAAGTAGCATCGTACCCTTTCCTATTGCGGGTATTTTTGAAATTTCTATTTTATGGGGGATGCTTCGTTCTATAAATTTCTTCCTGGCCTGGGTTTGTTGTCTCTGTGCAATGTTACTATCCAAGTTGCTTACAGTGGATATTCCATGCACTATCAGGAGCTCCCCTCTCTCTTCCAGATGGATTGGATTCAGGGGGTTTTGGGGATTTATTTTGACAATGATCTCGCCGCCACCGCGCGGGTAGAATCCTGCCCGCAGGGTTTGTATTTCAGCAGCAAAGCCGATTTTCTCAAGAAAGTACAACCATTGGTGCGTGAGGTAGTCTGCAGAGGGGCTATGACTGACGTGTGTGCCGCCAATGATAGTAAGCGAAGAAGGTTTATTCGCAAGGCTGAGCGGATAAAATATAGTCTGCAAAACGAGTGAAACAGAGCCGGCCGTCCCAATGTCAAAATGATAGGTGCCAGCTTGTATCTCCCCTGGAAAAAATTTGAGATTGGTGGATCGCAAATGATTCCCGATAACTTCTGCGTTGCAAATGCTGGCTGTGGCATTGACTGATTGCAGGTGCTGATGGCTGAGGCCGGGTGTTTTTCTATGCGCCCGTATATTGTGTATTTCAAAAGGTCTTTGGGTAATGGCGGATAGCGAAAGGGCTGTGCGCAAGATTTGACCTCCCCCTTCGCCAAAGGAACCGTCAATGGTAATAACATCCGTCTTCATGGGTGCGGAAAACAAAAGGGTAGGACATTTCATGCCCTACCCTTTTGTTGCTTGAATAATATCTGTTTGCAGGTTAATTTATTTACCATTAAATTCCCGAACGAGTTTGATAAGCGGGTCAAGATCGGCAGTATCAACTCCAAGGTCGGAAAGTTTAACATAATTTGGGTTTTTGGTGCCTTCAGTCATGGACTTTTTCATGTCTGCGTCAGTTCTCGACTTTTGATATTCTGGATTTGTGAAATCCGGTACGTTAAACTGCTTTCCCGCCTCGCTCCCTTTTCCATCAGCGCCATGGCATAGTTCGCAGGTATCTTTATAAATCTTTTTCACGTCTCCGGCATGCGCCGTAAAACTGGGAAGACCTAAACATATGCCAAACATCGTTACAATGGGAATTGCGCAATAGGTGAAAATCTTTTTCAATGGACTATCCTCCTAATAAGAATTACCTGAACATTAATAAATGCACGAAAAATAAGTTTTGTGAAATAATTATAGTAACACATATTTACAGGCTTTTTCTGAAATCCTCATCACCTCCTATCGGGTTTACATCATCTTGGATTCAATAAAATGAATAGCTTTATCTAAATCATCTTGCGTAAAACTGGGCGCGTGAGAAGATGTTTTTGCAGTATTGGTAATCCTCAAACGATGTTTATATTCTTTGTTTTTTGATATCATGTGTTGTTGGTCTTGCTGGATTTCAATAGAAGGGTAATTCCAATGCTTATACCCCTCTACGAATATAACATCAACATCCCGGTAATTAGTTTCAATAAGAGTTTTTATTGAAGGCGATTTTCCTCCACCCCTTTTTATAATCGCAAGTTTTTCCGGCGATGATATAGAAACTACATCTGCCCCCGCTGCATAGTGTCGATGCGTATCCTTGCCTTCGTAATCAACTTGAAAGAAGGGTACATTATATTTAATAGTTCCAATCCGGTATCCCTTCTTCTTTAATAAAGGAATAAGTATCTCTATAAGTGTTGTCTTTCCGGTATTCTGTTTACCAATGATTGAAACAACGGGAATGGCTTTTGACAATGTTATTTATCTGGAATTCTGTAAATAGCACCGGATGTCCGGTGCCTTTTGTAATAAATACCTCTAAGATTTTATTACTTTGCGAAAATTTAAATAACAAATACTCTTTACGTTATCTACTGAAACAAGTACTCCGACATCAAAGATTTTCAGATTTTTAACGGTGAAAAAAATCGTAACATCTCTTGCATATAGTGTCAAGGACTTTCCTTTCTGCAGAATTTGTAAAATGGGTATTTTAAATCGGGAAAATTTGCTATATAATAGCTACCCGTATTATGCCATGATGTCTGAAGCTTACTAGTATCTATATTGCATAACAAAGCCATAATCAATCCTCCTGTTAAGATAGCTGAAGGGGGGTAAAAAACTTGCAATAAAAAAAGCCCTTTCATGACAATACTACAAGGAACAAATCCAGCGATGTTCGCTGTTTAATAACAAAGTACATGATGAGAATTCTGGCCACGACAACATTTGTAAATACAAGGTTATTTACAGATGCTAAGCTGAAAACGTTTTAATACGAGGTATCTAATTTGTGCAATTCACATTTTAGCGGAGGGAGCGATGGAATCAGACGTTAAAAAAATTACGGAAAGGGTGAAGCAGGAAAGTGATTTTGTGAATACCCTGATGTATGAAGTTGGAAAAGTAATTGTAGGTCAGAAATATTTAATTGAAAGATTGCTCATTGGTATCCTCTCCAACGGCCATGTATTACTGGAAGGCGTACCGGGTCTGGCAAAAACAATGTCTGTTATGACCCTGGCCAAGGCAATGCAAGCCGGATTTCAAAGGATCCAGTTTACACCGGATTTACTCCCTGCCGATCTTGTTGGCACTCTTATTTACAATCCCAAGAGTGGTGATTTTACGATACGGAAGGGTCCTATTTTTACCAATATTGTTCTTGCCGATGAGATCAACCGGGCACCAGCAAAGGTGCAGAGCGCACTCCTGGAGGCAATGCAGGACAGGCAGGTTACCATAGGGGATCAGACATTTCAGTTAGAGGATCCTTTTCTTGTGTTGGCTACCCAGAATCCCATTGAGCATGAAGGAACCTATCCATTGCCTGAGGCGCAGGTAGACCGGTTTATGCTAAAATTAATCATCACGTATCCTGACAAGAAAGAAGAACGTGAGATTCTGGAACGCATGGCATTGACCAAGAAAGATTTTAAGGTAACCCCCGTTATATCTCCTGCAGATATTCTGCGTTTGCGTTCCATTGTTGATGAGATTTATATCGACGATAAAATCAAGGATTACATTGTCGATATTGTATTCGCATCAAGGGAGCCAAAGGCATATAATCTGAAAATGGAAGATTTTATTGAATATGGGGCATCGCCGCGCGCAACGATTTACCTCGCCCTTGCAGCCAAGGCACACGCCTTTATCAGGGGCAGGGGGTTTGTTACCCCGCAGGATGTGAAATCCATAGGAATGGATGTACTTCGCCATCGTGTAATTATTACGTATGAAGCCGAAGCTGAGGAGATACGCGCTGAAGATATTGTTCAAAAGATATTTGATACCGTAGAGGTTCCATAAAGTGCCGGGTCAGGCAGTTTAATCGTTTCGCAGGCTCAAGCAAGGCAAAGTATTTGTGCCGTGTGTGTATCCTGTAATTGTCTGAACCAGCAGACATACCAGAGAGATAGATTATCATGATTACGAAAGATATCCTGAAGAAAATCCAGCAGATAGAGATTCATACCCGTCGTCTTGTCAATGAGTCGTTTATCGGTGAGTATCACAGTGTTTTCAAGGGACGGGGGATGGAGTTTGATGAGGTGCGGGAGTATCAACCAGGGGATGAAATCCGGACGATTGACTGGAATGTGACGGCGCGCATGGGTCGTCCTTTTATCAAACGCTACGTCGAAGAACGGGAATTAACGGTAATGCTCCTTGTGGATATGAGCGCATCCGGAAACTTTGGATCAATCAGACAATTGAAGAATGAAATCGCGATAGAGGTCTGTGCATTGCTTGCATTTTCCGCTATAAAGAATAACGATAAAGTGGGCGTGATCATGTTTACAGATAGAATTGAAAAATTTATTCCTCCTAAAAAAGGCGCAAAACATGTATTGCGGGTTATCCGGGAACTCTTGTGTGCAAAACCGGCGGGGAAAGGGACAAATATTTCTGTGGCGCTGGAATATATGGATAAGATTTCCTCACGGCGTGCGATCTCGTTCGTGGTGTCTGATTTTATTGCAAATGATTATGCACATGCACTTCGCATTGCAAATAAGAAGCATGATGTGATTGCGATTACCATTGTTGACCCGCGGGAACAAGAATTACCGAATGTAGGTTTACTTGAGTTAAGAGATGCTGAGTCAGATGAGATACTCTTGATCGATACGGCAAACACATTGACAAGAAAAGAATTTCATGCGCTCAATACCAGACAAAAGCACGAACGGTCAAGATTGTTCCGTTCAATGGGTATCGACGAAATTATCGTCGGTACCGACCGGCACTATGTTGAGCCTATTGTTCGTTTTTTCAGGATAAGGGAAAAAAGATATTGATTATTTTTAAAATAATTCATCTTAGGTCTTCTTGAAAATGGTAGTGAAAAGATACCGTTCGTTGCTAAATATCCTATTGCTTTTGATAGGGGTAGTTTATACACTAGGTGTGGTTAGAAATAGCGCCTTTGCTTCGGGAAACCAGGCTACAGAAGGCGTACCTTCGATAGAGGCTATTGCGCATGCAGACAGAAATGAAATAACCATTGGCGATAAGATAAAATTTGGAATTCGGGTGACGTATAAGGATGGCGTCGTTCCGCGGTTTCCTGAATTAGATCAGCAACTTGGCGTATTTACGGTAAAAAAAATGGGAGTTGCTGAAGGACCGAAAAAAGAAAAAGACGGCCGGTTTACGGTCGATTGTTATTATGTATTGAGTTCATATGAAATTGGACATCAATCGATTCCGCCATTAAAGATATCGTATCAGGGGACTCAAGGCGAGGGAGAAGTTGTTACCAATGAAATATCTATTGATATCAAGGGAGTTTTGCAAGGAGATGAAATTTCCGGCGATATTAAGGACATTATCCCGCCTGCTGATGTGCCTGCTAGTTTCAAACGGCTGCTTTCGTGGATAGGCGCTGTATTTACCGTATTGTTGCTATCAGGGATTATTTTCTGGTTAATCACAAAACGGAAGAAAAAAATGCAGGAACGAGAGTTGATAGTAAAATTACCTCATGAAATTGCCTACGAATTGCTGGAAGGGTTATTGAAAGAAGATTTGATAGCAAAAGGATTCATTAAAGAATATTATTATCGTTTAACGGGTATCGTGCGTCATTATATTGAAAATCGGTTTGATTTGTTGGCGCCGGAACGCACAACAGAGGAGTTTCTTGCAGAAATGGCACATACGAATAAGTTAAATGATATTCATAAACGATTGATTCGGGAATTCCTTGAACGATGCGATATGGTAAAATATGCGACATATGATCCATCGGTGTCGGAAATTCAGGAGATTTATGACGCTGCAAAACGATTTGTCGATGAGACCAAAGAATGCATGGAAAACAAAGAGGCGATTCCTGCATAAAAGTGAGAGATTGTCTTACAGAGTAAGTTTGTCGATTGCATACCCGGGCGTTCTCTTTTCGATGACTGTACTTTAAGGATATCGGCTCTTAATAGAGTAAACCTTTTTTACAAGGATGAGAAAAATGGTAAAAGCGCCAGAAAAATTTTTGGATGAGTATTTAAGTTACGAAAAGAAGTTGAAAGGGAAGCCGGTTGCAAAGTCATCAGTTACACCTGTGCGCAAGGTCACAACGGAAGAACTTGCAAGACTTAAAAAAAATATGCAGACTTTATGGGGCATATATTGTACTCCAGAGATCAAAGAAATCCTTGCAAGGAAGCAGGAAATTCGTTTTTTTGAAATAGAGAATGATAAGGTACGTGTAAGCCTGAAATATGTTGATAAAGGTATTTCCATGGGGTATGAGGAGAATATGGGCTTCCGGAAAGAGCTTGCAGGAGCACAGGTGTACAAGCAGGCAGAAATGAATCTCAGCCGTTATTTTACGTATGTAACAGGAATGGAAGACCTCCTCAAGTCAACCAATGAGGCGCTTCGCTTTCTCGTGAATGTTTTAACCGACAAGGAAATTCCGGAAACAGATGTCTGGAATGCTATTTCAAAAGGGAAACAGGTGCAATATTCTTTTCCTGTCATATAAGTTTCCATGATCTTTCGTGACCCATTATTTCTGGTATTTCTTCTTGTTATTCCACCCCTGATCTATGTTTACTTTCGAAGCAGGGGAACCAATCAGGTTGTCTTTCCTTCCCTGGAAGCGCTAAAAAAGATAAAACCCTCATTTGCCCAAAGGTACAGGCACATACTCATTATCCTTAGATCGACGGCAATTGTACTGTTTGTGATTGCCCTGGCCCGGCCTCAGTATGGAAACAAACAAACGAAGGTAACAACGGAAGGGATTGATATTGTTCTAGCCGTGGATGTATCGGGGAGCATGTTGGCTGAGGATTTTGAAATCGCCGGCAGGCGCTATAACCGGCTTCATGTCGTTAAACAGGTGGTGAAAGATTTTATCATGAAACGTACAAATGATCGTATTGGTTTGGTCGTTTTTGCCGGACGGCCATATACCCAGTGCCCAATGACGCTCGATTACGGTATGTTGTTACAGCTCCTGGACAAGGTGGAGATTGGAATGGTTGAAGACGGCACTGCCATAGGCTCTGCCCTGGGTTCATCCATTGAAAGGCTGAAAAATACCAAGGCGAAGAGCAAGGTAATTATTCTTTTAACGGACGGCAGAAACAACTCGGGCGAGATCGATCCATTTACCGCAGCAGAAATAGCCCGAACATTTGGAATTAAGATTTATGCGATAGGCGCCGGCACAAAGGGGCTTGCCCCGTTTCCGGCATTTGATATCTTTGGAAACAAGGTGATGAAACAAGTGAAGGTTGATATCGACGATGATGCCCTGAGAGAAATTGCAAGAATTACCGACGGGAATTATTACCGTGCAACAGATACCGAGTCGCTGAAAGAAATTTATGGCCAAATCGATAAACTTGAAAAAACAGAATCAGATGTGACCCAGTACACAGAATATAACGAGTTGTTTCATTATTTTTTATTGTCTGCCTTTGGGTTATTATTCGTTGAATTAGGTTTAGCAAAAACAAAATTAAGAAAAATACCTTAATGAAATACGGAAACCTTATTTACCTTTACCTGCTTGCGGTTATTCCGGTTTTGAGTCTCGGATACTTCCTTGCCTTCAAAAAAAAGATGCGCGACCTCAATACCTTTGCAAGTCTTGAATTGTTACAAAAGACCGGACTCTCCATTCATAAAAAAAAGTTGTGGTTTAAGGCTGTTTTCATAATTCTTGGCATCTTTTTTTTGGTTATAGCACTTATTGAGCCGAAGTTGGGATATCATTGGGAAGATGTCGAGAAAAAAGGGATTGATATTATAATTGCCGTGGATACTTCACGAAGCATGCTGGCGGATGATGTAAAGCCCAATCGACTGGAAATGGCAAAACGGGAGATTGAAGATTTGTTGCGTGTCCTGAAAGGAGACCGTATCGGCCTTGTCGTGTTTGCAGGTTCGGCGTTCCCGTACTGCCCGCTAACGTCAGATTACGGCGCCTTTCGACTCTTTTTGCAGGATGTTAATACGAATCTCGTTCCGCTGGGTGGGACTGCCCTGGCAGAGGCGATAAAAAAAGGGATTGCTTCGTTTGAAGCAAATTCAAAAAATCACAAAGTTATTATTCTGATTACCGATGGTGAGAATCACGAAGATGATCCGTTACAGGCAGCCGCTATTGCTAAAAAGGAGGGTATTGTTATTTATACGGTAGGTGTGGGAAAGAAGGATGGTTCCTATATCAAAATAAAAGATGAAAGTGGTCAGGATCGATTACTGAAAGATAGACAAGGTCAGGTTGTTAAGTCAAAACTGGATGAAATTACCTTAAATAAAATTGCACTGGAAACTGGCGGTCTTTATACACCGGCATACGGTACCAGGTGGGGGTTAGAAAAGATTTATAACGATAGTATTGCTAAAATAGAAGGTTCTGCCTATAAAACTCAGCGGGTGAAAAGGTACGTGAACAGATATCAGATTCCTCTTTTTATTGCAATGATTTTTATTACCGTGGAGAGTTTTCTCCTGGATAGAAAAAGATAAATAACGCGAAATCTCGTTAAATAGCTGATGAATATGATTTATAGAAAAGGTAAGATTTACAAATTTGGTTATTTCATGATACCGTTCCTTATCGTGACTTCGTTGGGATGGATTGATCCTATGGCTGATAAAGTGAGAGAAGGAAACCAGTTGTACCATAAGGGTGCATACGAAGAGGCGTTGGACAAATACGTTGATGCTCAGGTTCATGCTCCTCAGGTATCTCAGTTGGATTTTAATATAGCCGATACCCAATACCAAAGAAAAAAATACGACGAGGCTGCTCGTTTGTTTGAAAAAATAGTACAAACTGATGATCCTGAGATGCAAGCAAAGGCAAGCTTTAATATGGGAAATACCCTGTACCGGCAGGGGAAAATGAAAGAGGCTATGGAATGTTATAAGAAAGCGGTGGATTTTACCGACGAACTGGAATACAAGGGTGACGAAGCAATGAATTCTCTGAAAAATGATGCCAGGTACAATTACGAGTACGTTGAGCGAAAGATGAAGGAAGATGAACGGAAGCAACAGGAGCAGAATCAGAAGGAAAATGAGCAGAAGCAAGAGCAAGATACCAGGGACAAAAAAGAAGATCAGCATCAAAAAGAAGACAAGGACGAGGAAAAGAAAAAAAACGAACCGCAAAATGATAAACAGGAATCCGGGCAAAAAAATACCCAGAAAAACGATGACGACGCAAGAGAAGATAAACAGGATCAATCGGATAAGGATAAAGAAAAAGATCAGGATGCAAAACAGCCTCAGCCGATGCAGCCTCAAGGGCAGAGACAAATGTCAAAAGAGGAGGCTGAACGGTTTCTTGATGCATTAAATCATGCTGAAAAAGAGACGAGACAGATGTTGAAGGATAATCAGCGTCTGCAGCATAAATCCGTAGAAAAGGATTGGTGATTTCTTTCTAAAAGGTTTTTGAGATGAGAAGATATAAGTTCTATTGTTGTATTTTGATTTCTGTTGTTATTGTCTTTGGATACGTTGGTAAATTATGTGCGCAGGATATTCGCCTAACGGCGACCGTCGATCAAAATATCCTGACATTAGGCGATCAACTGAGATTGACTTTGACCATTCATGGCACACAGGATACCGCACCTCCTTCTTTTCCCGTTATCGAGGGATTTACCCTGCTCTACGGTCCAAGCATCTCTGCTCAAACACGAAATGTGAACGGTGTGGTCTCGGTAAGTAAAGGCTATACCTACGTGTTGCAACCTGCTGCAAAAGGTAAATTCACGATTGGTCCGTCAACGGTAGAATTCGAAGGAAAAATGTATTCTTCTCAACCAGTAACGGTGGAAGTGGTTGATAAATCCCGCTCATCCGACCCACAAGCCCCGGATCTTGAAAAGCTTGTCTTTGTCGAATTAAGCGTTGATAAAAATGAAGCATATGTAAATGAACAGATCATACTATCATTCAAGTTCTATTTTCAAAAAGGATTACCGGTAAGTGATATAAATTATAGTGAGCCGACAACAAAAAGCTTTATGGAAGAAAAACTTGGGGATCAGAGACAATATGAGGAGATTCGGGAAGGAGTTCTCTACAATGTTCTAGAGTTACGTACGGCGCTTTTCCCGATGATGTCGGGAGAGCTTGCGATATCGTCAGCCAAACTGAAATGCAATTTGATTGTGTCGCAGCGCAGAGGCAGGAATACATCGTCTGATAGTTATTTTAGCGACGCCTTCTTTGATGACTTTTTTGGAAGAGAACAGAAACGATACCCTATTGAAAGGGCAACAAATGCAATTGCCCTAAGCATAAAACCGTTGCCGGAAGAAGGAAAACCCAAAGATTTTAAAGGCGCTGTAGGTAGCTTTGATATGGAGGTCTCAACGAAGACGCAGCGGTTAAAGGTCGGTGATCCGATCACGCTTTCCATGTCTGTGTATGGTGAAGGGAATATCCAGACGATTCAAGAACCGGCACTGGTCATAAACAAGGAGGACGATTTTAAAGTATATCCTGCCGAATCTACCACGCAAATTACAAACAGGGAAGAACTGTTACGAGGCAGAAAGGTGTTTAGTAAGGTCATCGAGCCTCTGAAACCAGATCTAAAATTCACGCCGGCAATCGTATTTAGCTTTTTTGATCCGCGTGCCGGCCAATATAAAACAATTACCAAAGAACCGATTCCTATTACGATAGAGGCGGGAGAACAGGAATTACCCATCCAGTTAACGCTTTCTCATGACAAGCCGGCACTGGCCAAACGTCAGGTACAACTGCTTATGGAAGATATCCTGCCCCCTATGACCAATCTGGCCTCTTTGCGAAACCAGGGAAACCCTGTTTACCGGAATCCATTTGTCATGGGGTGCCTCTTGATTCCGGCAGTTGCAGTTATTGCCTCGTTTATGTTAACCAGGCATAAAGAGAGACTAACATCAGATGTTGGATATGCCAGGACAAGGAGGGCACACGCGGTTGCAAAAAAGAGACTGAATGGGGCCCTGTCTGTGCTTCATCAGCATCGGCAGGGAGAATTTTATTCCTGCCTTTCCAAGGCAATATCCGATTACCTGGCGGATAAATTTAACATTCCTCCGGCAAGCGCTACGGAAGACAAGGTGATCGTCCTATTGCAACAACGAGGGGTGAAAGATGATATTGTTGAGGAAGTTTCCCGCAGTCTGACTGATTTTGATCGTCGGCGATTCTCGAAAGACAGCGGGACATGGGACGAAATGGAGCATTCTTTGAAGCGCGCGGAAGAACTCATTACAAAGATGGAGAGACAATTGTCATGAAGATATGTATTGTTATCCCCCTTTTCTTTCTCTATTCATTATTTCTCTGGGGAACGCAGGTAGCACATGGTGAGTTGTCAAAATCTGAAATGTCTCGGGACGAGGCAGTCAAACTATTTGCAGACGCCAATGAAAAATATCTCCAGGCAATAAAGTTGATTGCATCAAAAAACTTACCGGAAGCGGATCATAAGCTAAAAGAAGCGACAGAACAATACGAAACAATCCTGACAGGTGGATTCAAAAACGGTCATATATATTATAATCTGGGAAATACCTATTATCGTCGCGGAGAATTGGGGAAGGCGATTGTAAACTACCGGAGGGCAGCGCGGTTTATACCGAGAAGCGTAGATCTCAGCGCAAATCTGAGGTTGGCAAAAGATTCTACAGAAGACAAAGAACTGTCAACAGAAATTCCAGCCATAGTGAAACGGATATTCTTTTGGTTATTTTTCCTGAATCAGAACGAATTATCTCTCGTAGCAATATCACTCTATGTTTTATTGATGGTGGTATTGTTCTTTTCGAATGTTTGCAAATATGGAGGGATTAAAAGAATCTTCATCGGTATTTCTTCCGTTCTCTTTATCGTGGTGGTTTCCCTCGGTCTGAAAATCTATCTTGAACGAGGTGTGAATCATGGAGTGATTATTGCTTCGAAGTGCGAGGTACGTTATGGACCGGGAGAAGAATATGAACCGAAATTTGAAATACATAATGGCGCGGAATGTGTGATTGAAGATGAAAAAAACGATTGGTATCGTGTATATGTAAAAGTAGGGGTAAAGCTCGGTGCCGGTTCAGAAGCAAGAGCCGGGGAAAAGACCGGCAATGAGGTAAGAAGTGGGTGGTTACAAAAAAAATATGTAGATACCATTTAGGAGTATGAGATGGGCGGATTCTATGGAAAGTTATTGATTGCCGCATATAGTACGTTTATTGCTCTCATGACGGGCATTGTTTGTATGAATATTATTTTTGGAAAAAAAGATGACAAAACACCCTCTTCTGAGTAGAACCTGATAGCAAAAGAGTCAATCTGCCATGTGTTGCGGCGAAATTAAGGGATAACGAAATTATAGAATCTTTAAAAGTTAAGTGTGACATTTCTCGCGAAGATAAGGGCGAAATTAACACTGTCGGGTTTCAACCCCAGACAGTGTTGAAGCACGGCTTTCGTGCATTGTATTTTGACTTTTCCGACGTGTTTTCCAATTGCTTTCCCCCGGTTTCTTGACATGCCAAAACCCATCGATAATGAAACAAGAGAAGTTGCCGTATCTGAACTGAAGAAAAACATCGTTGTGATCGCGGGAGCTGGGACAGGCAAGACAACACTCCTGGTAAACCGCATGTTACACATACTCCTGGGTCATAAAAGGTTTCAGAAAGAAGAAAGCCCTGTCCTCAGGATCGTGGCCATGACCTTTACAGAGAAGGCTGCCAGCGATATGAAGATGCGGCTGATAGGAGAGTTGGAAAAGATTGTTGCTGTTATCCGTGGAAATGCATCACAACAAGAGCAGATTAAGGGAGAAGCATTTCTTTCGCACATCCGAGATGCTTACCATACGACTCATGCTGAGATTGAACGGCGTGCACAGAAATCTTTGAAGGACATGGATAAGGCCATAATCGGGACTATTCACAGCTTTGCAGCCCATATCTTGCGTCTCTATCCTGTAGAATCAGGGGTAGTCCCCGGATTTACCGTGGATGAAGGTGATGTATTTGAGGAGATGTTTGATAAAGAATGGAACGCTTGGGCCGAGGCAGAACTTACACTAACTGCTCCCAATGCACACCGATGGAAAGGCGTGTTGAAGAGATTGGATCTAGAGAGCCTCAAAGACCTGGCAAAGAGATTGTCGGAGTTTGCTATTCCCCCGGATTCGCTTTTGTCACAAGCGAATGATGAATCAAAAGTCCAATTGCTGATCGATTCCCTTTCCCGCAGAATTAGGAAAATCGTTCCTTCCTGTAAGAATCCTAAAAACAATCTTCTCATTCAATTACAGGAATTGTCAAGCATTTTGGATGCTATAAAGAAACACGGTATCAATTACTTATCTACCTTGGCATACGATCTCGAGAGAGGTGTCTCTCAGGCAAAAAAAGATTGGACAGAAGAAGAATTTGCATCCGCACAAAAGCTAGTAACGGAATGTCAAGTAACACTAAAAAAACTCAAGATGGTCGATCACGTCCTTGTTGCAACCGCAATAGAACTCGTTCTCCCATTTGCAAAAGCCTTTCGGCAAACCTATTTATCCCAGGGATATGTCTCCTTTGACGGACTTCTTATCCTGGCCAGAGACTTACTGCAAAAGAAAGAATACCGGTATATTCGCGACAAGCTGAAGAACGATTTCCGGGTTCTGCTTGTTGATGAGTTTCAGGATACGGATCCTGTCCAATACGAGATTGTTCTTTTCCTTTCCGAGTCGTTAGAACATTACCACACGGATGCGCGAAAGGTAACCCTTGAGGAGGGAAAGCTCTTTATCGTGGGCGATCCCAAACAATCCATTTACGCTTTTCGCAAGGCGGATATTGAGGCTTATGAATATGTGGTTAAGCAGATATGCGGACAGGATGAGCCGTTGAAATTACAGGAAAATTTCAGAAGTCATTCCGGTATTATTGAGGTGGTAAACCAGCTATTTGACGGCAGAATTATGGTAGGGCAGCCTGGTTTGCAACCGCACTATATTCCTCTCCATGCGAGCAGACAAAAGAAGTATCCTTTCCAGAAAGTTGAGGCAGTCCTGGTTTCCGATGGAGAAGGAAATGGACTGAAAGCAGATGATGCAAGGGAAGCTGAAGCCGAGTGGATTGCACGATGGATTACCAAACATGTGAATCATGAAACCGTGGAAGATGCATTAGCCGAAAACGGGATTCGTAAGCTTGCATACAAAGACGTAGCATTACTTTTGCGGGCGTTTACTCAGGTACGACCTTATGTTGAAGCATTGAAACGGTATGCAGTTCCTTATCTTGTAGAAGGTGAAAAATATTTTTATACTACCCAGGAAATTCTCGATTTCATAAACCTCTTGCGCGTAATCGAAAACCCTCACGATCTGATTGCATTGGTGGGTGTGCTCCGCTCGCCGATTGCAGGCCTGACAGATCGGGAGATATATGAACTTCGGGTAAATCATTCATTAGATTACCGCAACGATGCCCTGGGTAAGACTCCGGCAGAACCATTTTATGCTTTTTTAAGAGAAATCCATCCACGGGCAAGCATCATTCCCGTTTCTCACCTTATCGCAGAAATTTTAGACAGCACTCATATTGCAGAGATTACTGCCAGCGCCTGGCATGGTGAACAGAAGCTGGCCAATCTCTGGAAACTATACGGGATGGCTTGTGACATGGAACAACAGGGGAGTATTTCACTTAAAACCTTTCTTAACCGTATTAAGGCGCGAATAAAGGAAGGCAGGGAAGAAGGTGAAAGTCCTCTGTCGGATGAAACGCTGGATGTTGTGAAAATTCTTACCATCCATAAGTCTAAAGGGCTGGAATTTCCTGTTGTTATTCTGGGCAACCTCCATGGCGAAGTAAGAAATGACAAAGAAGCGTTGAACGGTGTGGTATTTGATTGGTCTACATCTACCACAGGTGTTGTTATTGGCCGGGGGGATCAACAAGTGAGGAACCTGCAAAGTATGGCGATTGAAAAGAAGCTCAATGATCGTTCGTGGGAAGAAGAGAAACGTGTCTTGTATGTAGCTACAACCAGGGCAAAGGAACGATTGATCCTTACGGGGGCAAGAAAGGACGACAATAAATCGTATATGGGACTTATTATACAATCGATAAGAGACGCGGCTGGTAGTGAGCTTTGTGATGAAATATTCATGAATTCCGGTTGCTCTAAGGAAACGGTGAGCTTCCCTTTAGGTAAGGCAGAGGTCTTTGTCGAACATTTCATGTTTGATGGAATACGCCCCCCCAAAAGCGCTGCAAAAGAGAAATTTCTGAATGCTGACTGGGCGACTTTTGTAGAAGCATGGAAGAAGAGAGATGCTGCAATGTCTGAAGCAGCAAAGACACCTCTTTTTATTTCTCCAACGTCAATAGCACATGAAGAAACAATGGAAATAAATATGTCCGCAGCACCAGAGAGCTGAAGAGTTACCCCGGCTTTATCCGAATGAATTTAAAGGATGCCAGACGAGATAAGACACTTTGAGTCTGTCCCAAAGGATGTTTTGTCTTCTAACCCGAATAAGTCGGTAAAGGCAAAACCCGAAGTGCCGAATTCATGTCTCAACCCGGTCAAATTCAATTCTAGCCTTACAGCCAGTTTCACTCCGGGCACGTTTCAAAATAGTCACATAGGAGGCATTGTCATGAAGGACACAACAAATATAATAGGGCTAAGTTGCCCATAATATTTATCGAAAATGTCAAAATGATCCTTGGAAGATACTCTAGTGAACGCAAAAAGAAAGTCGTCGTTGAGAGCACATTCGCATTGTTCAATGTAAATTCCGCGAAGCAATCCGGGCACTGGAGATTGCTTCGGGCTGTCATCCTCGCAATGTAATTGCATGTATACTTATTTGTTACGTTTTCTAGGTAAGGATAAACCGCTGTTTTGCAGGCTTAAATAAGGAATAAAGATGTATGGTCAAAGAAATTCAACCTGACACTGATCAGACAAGTCCAAGCCATGCTGTATTAGTTGGCTCCATCTGTCACCGTGTATTGGAGGAATGGGATTTTCACGGAACTTCCCAGGAACTTCAAAGGATGGTCGAGTCAGTGGTAAAATGGTCTATGAATTTTGAAATGACGAGGGAAGAATCATCTGCACAATTTCAGAATATGGAATATATAAAAACAGAGGTAGTAAAGATACTTTCTGCTTTTATGAATTCTGATGCGTATAAAGAACTACAGATAGCAGAGATCCTTGGCCGTGAAGTGTTCATCCTGCTTAATTGGAATGGCCAAATCATGAGGGGATCCATTGACATCCTTTACAAGATTGGAGATCGTATCATTATTGCCGATTATAAGACGGATTACGTCGCCACGACCGGGCTGCCAGCAAAGGCAGAAGAATATGCGTATCAAAAAACGGTCTATGTGGAGGCTGCCAGGCGCTGCCTGAAAATAGATAACCCTGAATTTAAGCTTATCTTCCTCAGGGCAGGTAAAGCAGTAGCTATTTCTTAATGTAGTCAAATGTCTTCCCCGAGTAAGTTCATTCTTTCATCTCAATTTTATCTACCCATACTACTTCCAGCCATTGAATTTTTCTGATTAGGCATGGATTTTGAGCATATCCTTAAGCTATTACACACAATTCTGCTGAATTATACCGATATTTTTCACAGATTGACCTGATTTTCTCAGGAAACACCGTTTTTTATATGAAATCTAAATTTAATTGTATAGGAATTTTTATTTTATTTAAGCGGGTCACAGGGTGGCGCTGACAAACTTTGTTTGTTCGTGTGATATATTCCAAATCCGTGTGTATATTCAAACAACATGGACAAACAAGTTT
>NZ_MJUW02000074.1 GCF_001753675.2 Candidatus Brocadia sapporoensis
AATAGGGCTGAATTTAGGATGATTGGCGAGGTTTTTTAAACCTCGCTTGTTTTAGGTCTAGAAAAAGGTTCTTTCTGATAAATTATCTGTTTCCAAAAAGAATTTGGGTGTTATTTATGATCCGGAGGCTGCAAATAAGGGGCAGAGTAACTGACCCGTGATTCCTGAATTTCCTGGATTCATGCTAAAAATATGCGGGAATGACGCTTCGAGGGCTAGGAAACAAGGTATGTAAACAGTTAACCGGACAACGATGGATTACATTATCAACTATCAAATTGTTATCCTTTCCCCGGTTTTTAATATATGTATTCTTCCGAAATCTTCCATCCGGCTTAGTTCTGTTGCTGTAAAAACAGGGCCTTCAATACATACCCGTTGACCACTGCAATCACATTGTCCGCAGACGCCAAAACCGCATTTCATATAGCGATCCAAAGACGCTTCGCAATCAATCCCACGATTTTTGCATAATTCAACCACCTGATACATCATCTTCTCAGGGCCGCAGGTATAGACCTTATGAAAGGTTCGTGTATTTAACAATTCCCTTAAGAAATCAACGGTGGTCCCCTTAAAACCAAAACTGCCATCATCGGTACACAATTTCATTTCTGGAAAACGAGTTTTATAAATGATTTCGGATGAAGTTCTTGCACCCTGGATAATGGTTATATCTGATAATGCGTCTACAAGAGTTGCCAGAGACGCCATCCCGATTCCACCTCCTACAACACATGCATTTAACTTTGTTTGGGTATGAAATCCTTTGCCGTAAGGGCCACGTATTCCGATACTATCTCCTATTTTTTTAGCGTGAAGCGCTTGAGTAAAGATCCCTCTCTTTAAGACAGAGATGCCTGCGATATCCTTTTGCATATATGATATGGTGAAGGGTTTTTCATCGAGAAGAGGTATCCAGACCATCACAAACTGCCCCGGCATAAAATCCAGAATACGTTTAAAAAAAAGAGTCCTCACGTTTGCGGATTCTTCCAGGATGTCACAAATTTTTACTATACGGGGTTGTTCAATCATGTGCTATGCCTATAATGCTATTAATGTTGTCAAAATTATTCTCTTCCATCCATTGAACCATTTCTTCGCACACCTTTTTAAAAACATCGATACCTCGATAATAGACTCCTGTCCCGATACCCACCGCAGATGCTCCTGCCATCATCATCTCAATCGAATGCCGTCCGGTCGAGACACCGCCCACACCAATGATGGGAATATTTACAGCCTTGTAAAGGTCATACACGCATCGTATGGCAATGGGCCTTAGAGCGTCACCGGTGACGCCGCCCACCTTGAAGTGCAAAATAGGTTTTTGTGCCTCGATATTGATAATCATCCCTGGCCCCATAGAATTCACTGCTGTAATGGCATCGGCGCCGGCATCCTCAGCGGCCTTAGCAACTGTACAGATTTCTGGAATATTGGGGGATAGTTTAACAAATATGGGCAATTTGGTTATTTTTCGTATTTCGGAGGTTATGGCAAATGTTGCTTCTGGGGTGCCCTGACCTGCGAGAAGGCCAAACCCGGGCGTATGTGGACAAGAAAGCGGTATCTCGATCGCTGAAAAATTTGTGTCAGAGAGACCATCGACCACTCGTGCAAAATCTTCTTTCTGTGTACCGATAACGCTAGCAATTACCGGTACGTTTATGACCTGAAGATTTGAAAATTCCCTGGCGGCCGCATCTACGCCAGGATTTGAATAACCCACTGCGTTCAGCATGCCGCCATCGAAAGTAATGACCGTGGGATTCTTATGGCCTTCCCGGGGTTCATTACTAATAGATTTAGTCGTTACAGCGCCCGCACCACTCTCAGCTACTCTCTTTAGTAATGCCCTTGTCGTACCTAAAATACCTGATGCAAGGATCGTGGGATTGCTTAATCGTATGTTACACAAATGAACAGACAAATCTATGCTTGACATGGGAATTGTTGAGAATATAGATATAATTTGTGAGCATTAAAAGTCTAAGGATTTATTATATAGATAAAAAATAAAAATCAAAGGGCAAAAATTATATAAAGATTTTCTATAGTATTGCCGCGAAAAAAGAAAGATCTTGTACAGTAATATTATAATAAGGTGTTGCGTTATTATTTTTGCAAAAGTATACTAAGAAAACCGGAGGATAAAGCAATGTACGATATAACAAAATTTACCTTTGAGGATATGATCCGTTGTGGGGAGGCTTTGCAAAACCTTGAGTTGAAGGCAAAAAATGTTGAAGATCTGGCCAACCTGATAGTCCATTATTTTTACGATAATCTTGTTGATAAAAACACAGGGGAAAAATCCTGCGCACTGGTTCGTTTTTTTATGACGTATCCTTATTCAAGTCTTGATGAAGAATTACACCAATTAACTGACAGGACTTTACATGGACAGTCTGCACCGCAAGAGATGAAATGTTTGATTCTCTTGGCAACTGCAGGTTCGCAACCGGCGTGGAATTCACCGAAGCTTTCGCAGGGACACCGCGTTCTTCCTCTATTGGATGAAAATATGCTGAAGCAAAATCTGATGGTATACGAATTTATTTATCAGATGGGGATAGATGTCTCTCAAGTGCTAAATCCTAATCCAAATCTGGCGCTCGAACTGGAAAACAGGATTTTTAACGTGTATCACGTTCCTGATGCCCAGGGAAGCCCTTACATTCCGGCTCAGGACAAGTTTGTGATTCCTTTCGGAATCAGATCTGCATTGGGATTTGGTGGTATGTTACCTACGGGCAATTTATTTGCGGTGATTATATTTTCTAAAATGAAAATTCCCCACAATACCGCTGATTTATTTAAAAATATAGCTTTGAATGCAAAAATGGCGGTATTACCCTTTGTATCAGAGAAGATCTTTGTTATTGACAAAAGCGACATTACTGAAGAAGAAAGGTTGAGATCTCTGATAACGACACAAACAAGCCTCCTGGAGATGTACAAGAAGGCCGCTATTGAGCGATCCAGGCATCGGGAAAGTGCTTCACTAAATATTGCGATATTTTTAAAGACCGTTACCAAAAAATCATGGTTATATCTTTCTCTGGTATCTGTTTCAGCGCTCTTTTTATTTGTTTTTTATCAGACTCATTTTGAGTTTGCATTGCATCTGGCCGCCATACCCCTTGAAATTATGCTTGGCGCTTTATTGATTGAAAAATTATTGGAAAAGAAGGAAAAGGCAGAGAAGTTGAGGAGGATAATGTATGTGAAGAGTTATTTGTATCGTTCGAAACTGCGCAACCTTTTTCTTACCTACTTTAATGCACTTAAATTCCCCGTGATAACGATATCGAAGATCAAAAATGCAAGTACAGAAGAATTAAGGCAAATGCGTAATGACGCCAACCATCTTGAGTATCAGTCATTGGAAGAAATGGAACATGTCATTATGGAGTACATCCAGGCCTATCAGGTATTCTATGACTTTATGGAGCGGGCAATTATTCACGACGTCGATTCAGGTTTTGATGACATGGTTTATGTTTTGCATTTCATCGAGGATGTCAAATTATTTAAACAAACCAACCCGGATAAACCCTTTATTTATGAAGCACAAAAACAACGTTTATTAATGAAAAAGGTGAAAAAGATTTTTAGTGATGGTATCATAAAATTTATGGATTATATGATTGAATTAAAAGAAAAAAATCCACACATATTTTATGATCTTTTAACGGACTATGAGTTGTCATCGCAGAGAAACACAATTGTCAGTGAACAGAAAGAGTCCGGAAATGTTCCCGACAGAATGTCGGAAGGATAAAAAGGTAAGTGCCAGAATTATCTGAGGTTTGGGTGCAACAAAATTACGGTTCATCTTCCCGTTAGTGTAACGTTTTACAAAAATGTTTCCATATGTTATTGTCATTGCGAGCGACAGCGAAGCAACCTTTCGGCTTTTGTAAACAACAGATTGTTTCGTCGCGCCACTCTGCGCAATGACATTTGCTTGCGCATAGGTTTTTTGTGAAACGGTATGCTATCCAAAGAGAGAGAAATAAATGCATTTTTCATATTTGTCTTGCCGAATTCTATACGTATTGATGGTATTTTTAGAGTCATTTTACTACAGTTTTTGATGGATGCAAATATAAGAGAAAAACAATATCCCGATATAAAAAATTTTCATTTTGCCTGTACATGATGAAAAATATGTTTACCTATACTCAAATTTTGTTGGTTGTATGCATGACGTTATGCAACGGTGGTATTGCAGTATGCTTTCCGGGGAAGTCCGAAGAATTCCCTTGTAAAGGGCACCAATGTGGCTGTAGATCGGAATCCGATTGCAGGGCGCATTGCTGTTGTAAACTCAACAAAGACCTGGTTAAGTTCCAGGATAATGTTCATGGCCGGAAAAATGGCCTTCATGTAGTCATAAGCGGTGTAAATTGCAAATATGGAGATAGTCCACTGAAAGGTATAATCTTCACCGTGAAATATATATTAGAGGTCAAGGTTCAGTCAGAAAAAGAATTTTTCCTGTGTTTCTTTTCCCATGACACTTCAATCCGCATTCCTGAAATGAGCGTATCTCCCCCAGAAAAACCGCCCAGAGACTTCACATAAAAAGCACTTCCTATTCACATAAATAAGGCATTCAGCGACTTCCCCGCTGTTTCCTCTTAGTTTACGGGGGGATTGTGTGAGGCATTGTAATTCCTGTACGAAAATTTGGTATCAGCACAAAATATGGAGGCGTTTTTACCCGAATCCTGTATAAAAAAGTATTACAGGTTTTGTTACGAATAATGAAAGGGTTTGAATGACGCCAGGCTGTACTAGAACCATTTAATCGGGATAAAAACATGCGAACAAGGTATCTTCGTTCTAAGTATCTATTTTCATTATTAATCCTCTTTCTGCTAGTTTTCATAAAGTGTAGCGAGGCGAATCATGGTGCCGGAACCAGTGGGACAGCTATTACAATACCTGCCATCACTTTAAAAAGCGGCGTCTTTTCATTGGGTTTACGAACAGAATTTACCGAGTTCGAAGGAATCTCTGATTCAAAATTACTTGAAAAAGCAGTAAAAGGCGGCTCCTTTGACGCCGTTGACAGGACGCTCTTATCTACCATGGATGTTGGGTATGGAGTCACTGATGACCTGACCGTTGGACTTACCACAGGCTGGTTTGAATCGGCCAACTTCCGTGAATCCGAACTGGAAGACGACGAAGTTAATATTTTTCATGCTAATCCCGATGGGCTTACTGATCTCTGGCTTTCGTGCAAGTACCGTTTCATGCGGGGGCCTCAGGGGCATTATGCTGTTTTGGCCGGCGTTAAATTTCCCACTGGCGTCGATGACAAAAAGAATAATGCAGGTGAAAAACTGGAGGCCGTAGAACAGCCGGGAAGTGGTTCTTATGATTTTACAACTGCTTTTGCATATTCACGTTGGTTTACAAGAGATTGGACTATGGATACAAGTATCCAATACATTTATCGCACAGAAGGATCAGGAGATTTCAAAGTGGGCGATCGTATAGACTGGAGCCTTGCAACGACATATCAGGTCATCCCAAAAAATAAATATCCGAACTTTGCGCCTGTTGGAGAAATCAATACGAGATATCTTTTCCGGGACAAGCAAAACGGAAAAGACGAGCATAATAGTGGAGGCACCATCGTCTTCCTTTCGCCCGGAGTGCGTGCAGGGATTACCCCTCATTTGGGGTTCGGTGCTTCGATTTTATTCCCCGTATTTCAAAACCTGCTTGGGGAACAGCAAGAGACAGATTTTAAGGTGGTTGCAGGTGTCAGTTATAGTTTTTAGCCAAGGAGTAAAACATGGTAAATAGATACTTTCTGGTAGCGGTTATCTTTTTGTTTGTGATTACCGGATGTGCAGGTCCTGTTACTTCATCCAAAAAAGGAAAGCCACGGGTTGTCGACCCCGTTTGTGCATATTTTTCTGACATGGGGTGTGTAAATATTGAGGTTTGCGAGAATACGCCTAAATCAATGTATGAGGGAGTAACGTATTATTTTTGCAGTAGTGAATGTAAAACGGACTTTGATAAAAATCCGTTAAAATATCTTAAGATGGCTTCTTCTCCTAAGGGAGCAAGAGATCCTGTATGTCACATAGGGATCGATGAACTGGAAAGATTTGTCCCCAGTGTGTATCTGAACAAAGTCTATTACTTTTGCTCTGATTATTGTATGGCCAAGTTTTTGACAAATCCGGATTATTACATGGAAAAAGAATAAAGAATTATTTCCTGCTTTTCATGTCTTACGCGCTAACCTTTAAAAGCATAACCAGTACCATACAGATTAAATAAAGACCATTAGCCGTAAGAATCGCCTTCATTGTCGATAACTGGTTTTGGTTTATCATAGGGAATCGGGTCTTTGACCCCAGCCTCCTGAAAGGCTTTTAGACGCAAGAAACAACTGTGGCATAGACCGCACGCCTTTTCAGTGTTTTGGTAACATGACCAGCTCAGGTTGAGTGGCGCTTCCAAAGAAATACCTATTTTGATAATCTCCGATTTCTTCATGTGTATTAGGGGCGTTTCCACCTCTAGAGAGGTGGTTGGCTTTGTACCCACCTTGATAAGATTATTAATTGCCTCGTAATAGGCTGGTTTGCAATCGGGATAGCCCGGGCTGTCCTGTTCCACGGCGCCAATAAATATTTTCCTCGCACCGATAACTTCACCCCAGGAAACAGCAATGGCCAGGAGGTGTGTGTTTCGGAAGGGAACATAGGACGTGGGAATTTCTTCGGTATTTGCCTGCGCATCCGGTACGCTCATACTACGATCTGTCAGGCTTGATCCCCCGATCTTACTCAGGTAATCGATGTTTGATATAAGAATTTTCTCCTTCGGTACGTTGTAAAACGATGCTATGTCATGAAAGGCCTTTAGCTCCCTCGACTCCGTACGCTGTCCGTAGTTCACGTGCAAGAGTGCAAGTTCATACTGCGTATGCGCAATAGCTGCCGTCACGCAGCTATCCATACCGCCGCTGACTAGCACGATCGCTAAATCTTTCATGTAATGTTAAACTCCTCGTGTTTGAGGGTCCCAGATATATTTATGAAGTTGCAGTTGAAATCGCACGGGAAGATTGTCTTCTAAAATCCACTGGACAACAGTTCTTGGTGGTAAAGCGTTAAAAACGGTTCCTATCAACACCTGTGCAACTTCTGATAAACGATACTCCGCTATCACGTTTTTTGCCCATTCGTAATCATTACGTGAATGCAAGACGAATTTTACTTCGTCTCTTTTCGTTAAATACCGGACATTCTGCCAGTGCATTAAATGACTCGTCCCACTGTCCGGGCACTTAATATCCATAATTTTTATGGCCTTTTGCGGAATCATACGGATATCATAGCTGCCATTGGTTTCAACGAGAATCGTATAATTTATGCTGAGCAACTCTTCAATCAAGGATGGTGTATCCTTATCCGACAGAGGTTCGCCTCCGGTTATGCAGGCTAATTTCGTTTTGAATTCGGCAACATGCTCAAGGATGGAGCCGATGGGCATCTCCGTTCCTTCTTCATAGGCGTAGGTAGTATCGCAGTAACTGCACCGTATATTGCATCCCGTGATGCGTATGAAGGTACACGGCAGGCCGGCATACGATGTCTCACCCTGAATGCTTTTAAAGATCTCATTTATTTTCATATGCAGTTAATTCTATTAGATTTTTCATGCTTCTCAAGTGCTATGTCATTTTTTAACTTTTGTATGGCGACACAGTTATTCAAAATTATCGATGATGTGTCAGAAACAGCAATACCTATGCGCTTGAACCTAACGCGGCACAGATGCAAACAAGTCTCCTTAACAAAAGGGGTGCTGGGGGGTTGTAAAAGAACTTATAAATTTGTATTAAAAGGATTAATAAAATATTTTAATCCTTTGTGATAATTGCATAATAAGGAGAAATTATGAAGCGATTCAGAGACGTTATCATTCTTTTACGTTGCGGCAGGCACGATGAATATTTTTAAACCCTTCAGCCATTTCAAATATCTATTTTGTTCATTATTTTAATGTGTCAAGTGATATTGGAATGTTTGACACCATTCATCCCGTATATTTATCCGCTGTATAGTTGCCTTTTTGGTGGTGTATCAGGAGCAACAATTACCATGTGTTAGAACCTAATGAATGCCAAACTGCTGTGAAGGAGAAAACTACGTGCTATGATAATAACTTTGAAGAGGCGATAACTTATGATTTGAGATGCGACCCTGTTTCCCCTCCATACCGGCCGGGATGCAATCGACACGAAGCAGTGTGCGCATTGCAGCTTGGCGCTCCTCGGTTAAATCTTCGTAAGTTGAGCTGACAAAAACCTGATAGCGTTTCTTCATTGTTCCGGTTATGTAAATTCGTTTAGCCTTCTAACACCCGGCATCGGCGGTTCGGTACGATGTGTAAGCGAGTACCGAATCCGCTGCATGCGATTGTTAGGCAGGCCTCTATGAATGAAAAACTACACTCATTTGATTAATTTCAATAAAATTAAAGACCTTAAAGCCTTCTGCAATTTTATCAATGTTAGCCACAAACAACGCTATTAGCTCGGTGTTACGAATATTGCCGGTTGAAATCAATAACAATTTCCACGGCTGTTGCTTGACTACATACGAGTCAACAAAATCGGAATCTTTCGTTATCACTACTCGCTGTTCCTTGATCGAAAGTTCATTGATAACCCTGTCTGGAGTACGATTACCCAGCGCAAGATCAAGCGTATGGATAGCATCAAATCCTGCCTTCCGCAATAAAACCACCAATCGCCGTGGAAGTTGAGCATCAACAAGAAATTTCATACCAATACAGGCTCTATACGTTTTATTTGGCTGAGTCGGGCAGCAAACCCCAGCACGGCTAAAATGTCTTCACGCTCAAGGTCTTGGTAGTCGGCAAGAATCTCATCAATGGTCATTCCAGAACTAAGCAGTTCCAGAATTGTTTCTACAGGATAACGTAATCCACGAATGCTTGGTTTTCCATGACAAATTTCGGGGTCAATGGTGATACGTTCTGCTAAATTCATTATTTTTCTCCAGTGACAGAATCATATTATATTTCCCATATCAACCATCTTGCAGTATTCATAAGTGACTAAAAGTCCCCTTGTTTTACGGCTATTTGGGCATATAATAAGGTTTATGAACATTTTTCCGGTAATATACTTAAAGTACCAAACCATTGCAATAAAATTGTTTCCATAACAAAAAGGAACTCTTATGCCAAAAACAAAATTACTTGATCAGGCACGTGATGCAATTTGAGTAAAGCACGATAGCAGGAGAACAGAAGAATCGTATATTTATTGGATTAAAGAAACACTCTTACAAAAAGCGGTAAAAGCTGCGATCCGTGCTGCAGGAATTAATAAACCCGCACGTCTTATGACCACTTCGGGGGTTGCGGTGCCTCATTCAAATCGATAGCAGGTTCTTGTATTATCGCCGCGGCCTCAGCTTTTTCTCTTTCTGCTTCTGTCTCTTCTTGCTTCAGCTTTTCCTGGGTATTAAACTGCATCTCAAAGAGTTTTTTGTAGAGTCCTCCATGCGAAATTAGTTCATGATGGAGTCCCGTTTCCATGATCCGTCCCTTCTCCAGCACCACGATTAGATCGGCATGGAGTATGGTTGACAGTCGGTGTGCAATGACGAAGGTGGTCCGGTTTTTTACCAGACGGTAGATGGCATTCTGAATGAGTTGTTCGGTCTCTGTATCAACCGACGCTGTAGCCTCATCCAGGATGAGGATCCTGGGATTGGCAAGGATAGCGCGGGCGATGGCGATGCGCTGTTTCTGTCCGCCGGAAAGTTTTACCCCGCGTTCGCCAATCAGAGAATCATATTGCTTTGGCAGCCCGCAGATAAAGTCGTGTGCATTGGCGGCACGAGCGGCCTCTTCTATTTCTTTGTCCGCTGCACCAGGCCGGGCATAGGCGATGTTTGCCTTTACGGTGTTGTTAAACAAAAAAGGCTCCTGGAGCACCATGGCCATTTGTCGACGCAGGGAATGGAGTTTGACGTCCTTTATGTTATGTCCATCAATGAAAATTCCTCCTTTCGTGGGATCATAAAATCGGGGGATAAGTTTTGTCAGAGTGGTCTTGCCGCTGCCACTGGGACCCACAAAGGCAATCATCTGGCCCGGATGTGCAATGAGGTTGATGTCCGTCAGGACTTCGATGTCCTGGCTATACGCGAAGTGAATGTGCCTGAATTCTACCATACCCTGCACGGGCGGCAGATCTACCGCATGGGGGGCGTCTTTCAAATCACACGGTGTATCCAGGACATCGAAGATACGTTCAGTGGATGCGATGGCGCGCTGCACCTGGTTGTAAAAACGGGTCAGGCTGGTAATCGGACTGTACATCATCTGGAGATAGGGAAAGAATATGACGAAGGTACCTGCGGACAGTTGCCCCTGGAGCACCTTATATCCTCCCAGGCAGATGACGACGACCGCTCCCGTTTCAGTTATCAGGTCAACAATGGGCCTTAACGCAGAAACGAGTTTCAATATTTGTACATAGAGGCTATAGTTATCGTAGTTTTTACTTTTGAATCGTTCCATCTCCTCCGCTTCTTTCGCAAATCCAGCAATGACCCGTATTCCTGAGATGTTGTCCTGAATGAGGGAGTTGAGTTCTGCCGTTTTATCCCTGAGGGAACGAAAGACCTTTCTGATCCTTTTGCCAAAATTATAGGTGCAGAGGGAGATAAAGGGACAAACACCCAGGGCAATGCTGGTGAGCTGCCAGTCAAGTTTTAGGCAAAAATAGAGTATCCAGCCAAATTTGAATATGTCAGTAATAAAACTGATCACCGGCCCTACAATTGCCTGCTCCAGGGAATTCACGTCATTCATGAGACGGCTCATAATATCGCCGGTCTTGGTATTCTCAAAATATTGTAAGGGAAATCGCTGGATATGGTCATAAAGCTGATTCCGCATATCGTAGATTAGCCTTTGGCCGAGCTCTGAAGTAAGGAATCCATGGGCCAGCGAAATACCGCTGTGAAAGATATGCATAACGATGAAACTTACGGCGAGAAAGGCGAGAGTAATAATGGTGGCATTATAACTTTCAAACCAATCCTTATGAACATAGTGAGATGCCCGTAGCAGGGGCTTTGAAAGCGGAATAGGATTCTTTTGCCCGTGAAGGATATTTTTATCGTGTGAGTTCTCTTCAGATGAGTTGTTCGGTGTTTTTATTAAGGTATCGGCTATCCGGATTTCATCCACCGCAATGCCCAATATCTGGGTTGGCAAAACAGCAATGTACGCGCTTACTGCTGAAAGGGTGAGAATGATTGCCGATTTGTACCAATACGGTTTCAGATAACCGAGGAGTCTGATATAGGTGTTTCCTGAAGCGGCGTCTTTTTTCATGAATGCCTATTATAAATGAAAAGAATATCTTTTCAAAAAATTAAATTATTAGTGTGTCAGGCCAAGCATGCAACAACCAGTTGGGCGAAAAGCCAGCCTGGCAAAGTTAGCTAACCGCCAGTACCGAGTCTTGCGCTCATTCGGTATAGACACGGGTGAAACGTAGGCAGGGAAACGGCATACCGTAACAGCAAGGGTGAAGGTGTTGTGCTCTGAAAATAGTTATGCCATGGAGAAAGCCGGCGTGGTTAATAAATAACACGGAAGGTGGCGACGAAGCGCTGGAGGTGGTTTCGGTAGTCCTGAATGCCAATATGCGCGGAGCTGACAGATTATACCAGTATGGCGGCGAAGGATTTCGGGCCATTCTGCCCCAGACCGGTATTGACGGGGCAAGAATAGTAGCTACAAAGATGGTTGAAAGGATCAGGGATGCGGATTTTCAGCGCAGCAAGAGCCCTTGTCAGGTAATTACCCTGAGCGCCGGTGCCTGCAGTTTCTGCCACAGCGATGACGTCACCTCCGGAAAGATATGATAAAAATGGCTGATATCAGACTTTGTAGGGCAAAAGAAGCCATGAGAAAATGTGTCGTGTTTGAAGACTGAAGAATGAATCTGTAAATACCTGCCTATAGAGAATGTCGTTGACACCCCTTTGCATGTCTGATATATTGCTTATTTAACAATTGTTACATTTTATTACGACATCCTGCGTAGAATACAAAATCTTCTGTTTGATATAAGCGTACAATACTTCATAAGAAATAAAAGGAACCTCGTCTATGAAAAGGATACGGCAAGAAAACACTGTTAAAGAAATTATAGAAAACTTTCCTGTAACCCGACGTATCTTTGAGACCTATGGAATCATGTGTGGCGGCAATATCCTTCCTGACAAACCTCTGTCATTTTTCGCCAAAATGCACAATATTAGCCCTGACAAATTGATCGACGACATTCAAAAAATTATCGATGGGGCGATTGATTCAAACAGTGACATGGCAATTACAAAACCGCAGACCGAGCATGTTTACGAGATCTTTGTAAAGACCGCAATACTCATTGTGCTTTCCACAGGGTGTCTGTACGGGGCTTCATTATTAGCCTATATGGCATTCCGGAATTCCATGACCTCTGTCTCCTGGATACTGCTCGAAACACATGGCGATACCCAGGTATACGGATGGGTTGGCTTATTCATCATGGGGATATCATATTTTGCCTTACCTAAATTTTGGAACACCATGCTCTACAGCACGCCGCTGGCTTATAAATCTTTTTTCCTGATAATCGCCGGCATGTTACTTTCCTTTGTCTTTAAAACGCTTTCATATTATTTTGGATTCTTCTTCTTTAAGGTGCTTGTCTTGTTTGGCTGTACCCTTCAGGCTACATCGATAACGCTTTTTATCTATAATATTTGCAGGACGTATATCTCAGCAGAAAAGCAGAAATATGAACCGTACGAATGGTTTTTTCTATCCAGCTATCTTTGGTTTATCTTTCAGACTATCGCTTTTATCATTTTGTACTTTCATTTTACTGTTGTGCAAAATACTGATATCCCTGATGCTTTTAAAAACCCCATCCGGCACATCCAGATTATGGGATTTGCCTGCATGGTTATCATCGGAATATTCACCAAGACCCTGCCAATTTTTCTGGGGATACAGGAGCCAAACCAGAAAGTCAGCGGCTATGTTTTGCATATTCTGAATATCTCAATTGCGTTACGAACGTTCTCTGGGTTTTATAAAGAATATACCAGCAACCTTCATGGTTTTTTTACTGCGATATTTTGCATTGCGGGCATCCTCGAGACCGTTGGGATATTTTTATTTATTTATAATCTGAATTTATTTAACAGAAGAAAAACGGTCAAAAACCCAACCAACTTACCTACCGGATTCAGAAAATATATCAGAGTTGCCCTCGTTTGGCTGTTTATTTCAGAAAGCGCTTTCTTAATTTTTACGATCTATGAAAGTCTTTCAGGAGAACAGGTTTCCCATGCCTTATTTGGTGCGTATCGACACGCAATTTTTGTTGGCTTTATCAGTATGATGATCCTTGGCTGTGCATCCAAGATGATTCCTTTAAGCAAGGGTGTAAAATTATGCAGTACGAGACTTCTTACTATGACTTTTATATTTATCAACGTCGGATGTGTATGCAGGGTTGTGGCGCAACCACTCGCTTCGCACTTTTATCCTTCGTTATATCCGATCATGGGAATCAGCGGTTTTCTTGAATACGCAGCCATGTTTTTCTTTGGAATAAACACCTGGAAGACCATGCGGCTGAATGTGGAAGAAGAGACCACAGAACACATTGAAGTTGCAACTGCCAATACCAATGTTTATCAACTTATCAAGCAATATCCGCAGACCCTGGATATTTTATTAGACTTTGGATTCAAACAATTGAAAAATCCTCTCCTCAGAAATACCCTTGCCAGGACGATCAGCTTGGGACAAGCGGTGCAGATCAACCCCGTTAACCTTGAAGAATTACTAAAAGCATTGAATAATGCGATAAAGACATGTATTAAGGTTAAGGTAGCTTAAAGGAACAATCATGGGGCTTTGCAGAGCACACACGCTTATTACCATATATTCCTATAGGAAATTCACCCAAAAGAACCATCGTTCTGATAATTACAGTCAGGAGACATTTGGATCTCGATCCTGTAATCTGAATATATTGAGCTTCGCGAGCCAAACCAGCTTCCTAACTTGATTGTATAGGATACTCATCTTGTTTAAGCCGGTTACAGAGAGGCGCTGACAAACTTTGTTTGTCTGTGTGATATATTCCAAATCCGTGTATATATTCAAACAACATGGACAAACAAGGTTGTCCATGCCACCCGGTAACCGAAGACATCACCTGATCAATAAAATTCTCGACACAGACCTGCTTAAAATACGTTAGATATTGATTATTTATTACGTTCCTTTTTTACATAGGGATATACCCTTGCAAAGACGGCTTTGAGATACCGGCCTTCAGGAAAGATCGCTGAAAAGGGGTGATCCGGCGAGGCGCCGGTAATCTGGAAGATTTGTAGCACAACTCCAGCCTCAGCAGATGAACGGGTCAGGATGGAAAGAAAATCCCTTTCCGATACGAGACCTGAACAAGAGCAGGTAAGCAGGATACCGCCTGGCTTAATGATTTGCATGCCAAGCCTGTTGACGTCTCCGTATGTCCGATGTGCCCGTTTGATCTCTTCGGTGCATCCGGCAAGTTTGGCTGGATCGAGAATGACGACATCCGTTTGCACACCTTTACTGATCATGTCGCGCAAATGGTCGAATACGTTTATGTGTTGAAATCGTACCTCTACAGAATTAAGCCGTGCATTTTCCTGCGCTGTATCCAGCGCTTTTTCGTCCAGGTCTATTCCCGTAGCCGACTTTGCACCTGCCAGCATTGCAGAAATAGCAAAACCACCCGTATAACAAAAGCAATCGAGCACGTCTCTACCCCGGCAATACTGTGACAGGACGAAGCGATTCTCGCGCTGATCAAGAAAAAAGCCTGTCTTGTGACCTGTTTTCAGGTTTACCATCATTCTTAAATTATGTTCCTTAATTTCTACAGTTTCTGTACCGGCGTAAGCGCTGGCAATCTTTGAAAAATTCATCCCTTCCTTAACGGCAATTCGTTCGTCCGGGCGCACGACAATCCGGCTGCCGGGATAGAGGTGTTGCAAGGAGGATACGATCCATTCCATAATGCTGATATAGCCGGCGGAGTATGGTTCCACGACGAATATATCGGCAAATTTGTCGATAATCAAGCCCGAAAGGCCATCGGCCTCTCCGTGGACCAACCGATAGCAGTTAGATGTCCTGTGGATCCCCAGAATTTCTTCACGAAGTATCTTTGCCTGTTCAAGTTTTCTTAAGAAGAACCCACGGTCAAGCATTTCAGTGGTATCCTCAGTTAACAAACGAATGCCGATATTACTTTTGTTATTATAGATACCTCTGCCAATGAAGCGTCCTTCTTTGGAAAGCACCTCTACCAGACTGCCTGGCTGCAAACGTTGCTGAGGATGACGGATCATCCGGCTGAATATCCAGGGATGGAGCGAGTTTCTTTTGGCTTTTAACGAGATTACCGGCAATTCCATTGTATAAAAGAGATGAATTGTTTGATTGGATGTTTCCTCACGGATTGTGAGTGCTGCAATAAATTTGTCTCATCAACTTGGATATGAAGCAAGTGTTTATTGTAAGACGCCCCTCCAGGAGCATTTTAGTTGATCGTCGGAAAGATAATATTTATATTTTTATTCTTCCGGAATAGTCTTTTCTTTCAATTCGCCAAAAATAACCCTCAGGATATCCTTAATCTCAAGCAAACCGATAACGTTGCCCTGAGCATTTCTGACAATAGCAATATGCAACCCCTGTTGCTGGAATTCTGTAAATATAGTACTGATCTTTTTACTTTCAGAGACAAAATAAGGTTCCATGATAAGGTCTTCCAGAATAAAAAGCGGATTATTTGCGATCATATTAATAATTGCTTTTACATGGACAATTCCAATAATCGTATCCAAACTACGCCGGTACACCGGATATCGTGTATGCCCCTCTTCTGTGATAATCCTCAGAATATCTTCGCGTGTCATATCTGTATGAATAGCAATAATCCGGTGTCTGGGCACCATTACCTCTTTAGCGAGTTTATCACTAAATTCGAATATTTTATGCAATAACTTGTGCTCACCGTCGACGAGAGTACCTGTTTCTCCGCTTTCCTTGATGATATGCTTTACCTCTTCACGACTAAATATGGTTTTTTTGTATTCAATTTTTAAACCAAACAGGTTAAAAAAAAGATACGTAATATAAGTAATTAAGGTAACAGAGGGTGATAATATCCATCGTACCCATTCGTAGGGCTTGACTATTAATAAGGATAGGCGTTCTGGAAATTGGGTTGCCAGTACTTTTGGAAAAGTTTCTGCAAATAAAAGGAGAATGAATGCAACGATAAACGGCGCCAGGATTACTCCCCATTCCTGCAAAAAGTATATCGCAACGGTTGTCCCTATGGTTGATACCGTCGTGTTGACAATATTATTTCCGGTAAGAAGGGTGCTGAGAAGTTTGTCTGGTTCATTGATAATGTTAAAAATCGAGACGGCTCTTTTGTTCTTTTGTTTGATAAGGTAATCCAGTCGTACCTTGTTTAGAGAGAAAAGGGACGTTTCAGTGAGAGAGAAAAAAGCAGATACAAAGAGGAGCAGAAAAAAGAGTATGAGCATAATAATTATCGTTAGAGACGAAAAATGTATTGGATTCATATCGACAACTCCTTTTTTCCTGCTTCTTTCATGATGGAACGTTATCTCTTTTCATTTTCCATGATAAGATTCATGATCTCTTCCGGAGACGTGGAAGTAATTACTTTTTGTTTAAAGGATTCATCGATGAAAAGACGTGCTACCCGGCTTAAAAGGCCAAGATATCTGTTATCGAATCGCTCTTTTGCCGCAATTAAAAAAATTATGTGAACAGGTTTCATGTCGATGGCATTGAATTCAATTCCCTGTTGTGAAATTGCCAGACACCCCACAATGTCTGTTATACCGGAAGTCTGCGCGTGGGGGATTCCAATCCCACCCCCAATACCCGTGCTCCTTATTTTTTCCCGATCAATTACCCTCTTTAGAATATCAGCTTCGTTTACAACCTTTTCCGAAGTTCCAGCCACATGTACCATTTTTTTCAGAATATCGTCTCTCCCCTCTCCGGTGATGTTAATAATGATCCGTTCTTTGGTAAGAATATCTGATGGATTCATATTTGCTCTTTCACCAAAGTATTTCATGTACTTCAAAGTTTATAGCACTACAACGAAATTCAGGCACGATCATGTGACACATAAACGATCCATGATAATTACGAAACGGCGCTTTCGAGAAAAAATATTTCTTTTTGATACATTGTAATTTATCGTTGTAAAAAATCAATGTATTAAATCCTCCCGTCTTCGCTGAATCATGATGGGCCGGGGAGAGACTCATTTTTAAACAGTTCCCTGTAAAAGCTCTGACCACACCGTAATTTTCGAAGGCCTAATTTTTTCGTTATTGTCGCCGCCGTATCAGGGAAGGATTGGCGAGTACTCAGGGATTTAGGATGACGTAACTCCTTTGTGTTCTTACCAAGGTCGGTTATGTAGAATCCGTTTTGATGTGCGCAAGTTACACCGTATGTGATGGTGGTGGCAGTGAACAATCTTTAAACCGTTTTATACCACAAAAGGGCGCGCAACGACTCTCTTTGCAGCATGCTTCCGGTCAGGATCACCACCCTGTTTCGCACATCTTATATAATTCTGTAACCGGTATTACATCTTCGCATGCGGCAATCTGAAAGATACTATCTGCTGAGGTGTAAACGATAGGGAATCCCATCTGCATATGCTTTGTTCCCAAATCCTGAATGATTTCTGTTTCTGAAGCAAGTTTAAAGCCTAAAATGGGGTTGTCAATTTTTTTTCATGAGGATGTCGATGGCTTCTTTTGAGAAGTTATCCGGATAGACGTCAAATGGTTGCGGCGTCATAATTCTCATAATCTCCCAGTGGCCACACGCTGTATCGCTTCCTTTTAAAGCTTCTCATATTTTATCATAAAAACCCGAGGGAACAACCGAAGTGGATACGCCCTGAAAGGGTGCGATTTTCTCCGGGCCTAAATTTTCCAGATGAGACAATTCCAGTCTTTCTGCCGCCTTCGTCACCGAATAAATTAGCGTCAGGCATTGTGCTAATATCTGTACTGTTAAACACCATGATAACTACCCGTCTTATTCGATGATATGATCTTTTCTTGTTTGAAAACGATTACATATTCCTTTTTACGTTACATAACTGCGAATTCACACAATCTTTTTGAGAAGCCCTTCCTCGTTTCTTACAGCAGTATGCTGGTTCCATTCTCTTTTTTTTCCGGTTAATAACATTGACATTTTTCTATGCCAGCTATCGACGCATATTTTATCATACCACAGCATTTTCTCAATTACCTCTGCTGATAAAGGTTGAGAAAACAAATTTCCCTGAAATTCGTCGCATTCAAGTTGTTTCAGAATTGCAATCTGATCCTTATTCTCAACTCCTTCTGCAATAACTTTAAAATGTAAGCCTTGCGCCAGGGCAACAATGGAAGATACAATAATTTTGTCCTTTTGATTGTTTACAATATCGCTGATAAAATGAGGACTGATTTTGAGTTTATCAACAGGAAACATTTTGAGATAACTTAGCGAAGAAAAACCGGTGCCGAAATCATCGATAGCAATTTGGATGTTCAAATTGCTCATTTCCTTTAACTTGTTAATGGTGGTTTCTATATCTTGCATAGCAATCCCTTCGGTAATTTCCAGCCCCAAAAACTGTGGATCCAACGTTGTTTCTTTTAGGATCGAGGTAATAATATCCGTAATATTCCGTTGATGAAACGTGTGCGCAGAAAGATTTACTGCTATACACCCGGGCTGAAATCCTGCATCCTGCCAGGCCTTGTTTTGTGTGCATACCGTTCGCAATACCCATTCGTCTATAGAGACAATCAGTCTGATATCTTCTGCCAGGGAAAGAAATTCTTCAGGTAAAATTAACCCGCGTTGCTGGTGTTGCCAACGCACCAACGCCTCCATGCCAGTAATCTGACCTGTGATAACATTCACAAAGGGTTGGTAGTGAACAACAAATTCGTTACGATCCAGGGCACGACGGATATCCCTTTCCAGGATCATCTTTTTCAGCGATTCGGCATGCATGGTTGATGTATAGAACTGATAATTATTTTTCCCCTGTTCCTTGGCGTAATACATGGCAGCATCAGCGTTTTTCAGCAAAACCTCCGCATCTTTCCCGTCTTTGGGATAGAGGACTATTCCGAGACTGGCAGTAATATAGAGTTCATGCTCGTCGATCGTCCAGGGTTTTTTGAGGACTTCAATGATTTTATATGCGATGGTATTCACATCCTCCTCATTGGTAATTCCTGGCAGTAACAAAGCGAACTCGTCGCCGCCAAGGCGTGCAATCGTATCGTCCTCACGCATACAATTTACTAATCTGTCAGCAACGCCACGGAGCAACTGATCGCCAACGGTATGCCCCAGGGTATCGTTAATGATCTTGAATCTGTCCAAATCCATGAACACGATGGCAAGCATCTCCTTTGTCCGATGGGCATGCGCTAAAGCCAGATTAAGACGATCGGTGAATAACATCCGGTTTGGCAGATTGGTAAGTGCATCGTGAAAAGCCAAATATCTGATTTTTTCTTCTGTCTGCTTCCGATCGGTGACATCCCGAAAAATTCCCATAAGATAGATTTTTTCAGAAAAAGCTATGAGCGACGTGCTGATGTCAGCGTAAAAAACACTGCCGTCCTTTCTTTTCACAGGTATATCAGTAGCTTCTATACTCTCTCTCTTCACATGCCTCTCAAAATGTTCCAGAATGTATGGCAAATCTTTCCTGGGATGGATATCCTTAACGGAGATTTCTTTGAGCTCTTTCTGGGTATATCCTAACATCCGGCAAATCTTTTTATTGCCCGTGTAGAATTTTTTGGTTTCAGTATCAATGATGAGTATCCCATCGTTTGCATTGTCGAAAATAGTCCGGAATCTTTTCTCAGATTTCCGTAACTCTTCCTCATCCTGTTTGTGAACTATTCCCAGGGCGATTAAATCCGCTACGGAAGACAACGCCCTGAGAACATAATCAGTAAGAGGTTTGCGTGAAAACATCGCTACAACTCCGATCAGGCGATTTTCCAAAAGCAGGGGATATCCGGCAAAGGCAACCATTCCCTCCCGCCTTGCCCAATCCCGATCACTGAGATGTGGATCATCGACAACAGAGTTTATCAGATGGGGTTTGCGTTCCCGGGCAATAAGACCAATCTTAAATTTGCCAACGGGTATTCGGCCATGTTGACCATCAGTATGGGTGTACATACCTGCGCTGGCTTGCAATTCGAGCATGTCTTCTTCTTCGTTAAGCGTCCAGATACGGGCGAATGCCGCATCGAGATTATTGACTATGGCCTTTGAACAATGGTGGAGAGTCCCATGTAAGGTTTTGCCATGGGTAAGGGCGATACCCACGTCTTTGACAAAGACGGTAAGACGCATTCGTTCTTCGAATATCTTTGCCTGGTGGAGTGCATCATCTTTCTTTTTGAGTTCTGTGATATCGTGCCAGATACTGACAATAACACCGTTATCTCCGTCGGCAACTTGTTCCAGAAAAGATGCATTAACACTAAAATACTTTATCCCCTGTGTTTGAGTTATGTATTTGAACTCAAAATCGCGACAGGCCCCTTCGCGATGAACCGTATTCATCAGTTTCGTCCAATATCCAGACCAATCGGCATTAATTTGCTCTAACCAGTAAAATAAATTCGTATCGAGAACTTTACGATGTTGTAGCCCAAAATGGCTACAAAATGTTTCATTGACTTTAATAATATTATGCATTGCATCAGTGATCATAATACCGTCAGTCGATGCATGCAGCAGATTCTCAAAAAAACTTATCGTTTGCCGGGTAACTTCATCTTTGCCTTTTTTGTGTCCTGCATTCATACAAAGTCTATTCTTTAATACGTTTTATAGCTGCACCCAGGGTTAATAGCCTTTCTGTGAGCTGTTCGTATCCCCGGTCTAGATGGTAGATACGGTGAATTTGAGTGGTTCCTTTTGCCACCAGACCCGCAAGCACAAGTCCGGCGCCAGCCCTCAGATCGGAAACCATAACTTCGGTTCCGGACAAAAAAGGTATTCCCCTGATAATTGCACTTGGCCCGTCTACCCTGATATCGGCACCCATCCTTCTCAATTCAGATGCGTGAATAAATCTGTCGGGAAATATCTTTTCCGTAATAATGCTTTTCCCTTCTGCAATACACAACAAGGCCATAAACTGAGCTTGCATGTCGGTAGGCATTCCCGGATAGGGCAAGGTCATCAAGTCAACCGCACGGTAGGTATTATTTCCTTTCACCCGGAGAGCATTGCCGGAAGGGGTTATTTCCACGCCAATTTCCCGCAATTTATCGGTTACCACACCGAGATGATCCTGCCTTATATTTTCCAGGGTAATATCACCGCCGGTAATTGCACCGGCAATCATAAAGGTTCCCGCTTCAATACGATCGGGAATAATCTCATAATCGACCCCATATAACTTCTGGACACCTTCTACTGTCAGTTTATTTTCTCCGATTCCGGTAATTTTTGCACCGGCCTTGTTTAAAAAATTTGCAAGGTCTTGCACTTCCGGTTCGCAAGCTGCATACTCAATCGTTGTTGTACCTTCTGCCAACACCGCAGCTGTCAGAATATTACACGTGCCCAGCACGGTTTTCCCGGCAAAAGAAATATGCGTTCCTCTGAGCTTGTCTGCAGAAGCGTTTATGTAACCTTCCGTCGTTTCTATCTGGGCGCCTAATGCGGTAAGTCCTTTGATATGTAAATCAACAGGCCGTTGACCAATAACACACCCACCGGGATAAGAGACTTTTGCCCTGCGTCTTTTGCTTAATAATGGCCCCAGGACGCATATGGAAGCCCTCATTTTTCTGACAAGTTCATAGGGTGCTGTAAATTTGTCATCATTTTCTCCGTCTCTGAAAATTATCTCGAGAGATCCATCCTCAATTTTTTTTACTTCTCCACCAAGATTTCTCAAAATTTCCGATTGTGTCTGGATATCAATAATGTCCGGTATTCCATGTATCCGGGAGGGGCCGTCTAGCAATAAAGAAGCTGCCATAATCGGTAAGGCAGCATTCTTTGCCCCATGGATTCTTACCCCACCTTCTAAACGATTTCCACCTTCAATGACAATTTTGTCCACATTCATCCTCCATTTGTGCAACAATAATACGATCTATGTTTTGATAATCTTTTATGGAAGACGGTCTTTTAAAACATCCTCTATCCTCTAATAACTGTATGACCGGTTGTGCCTGCCTTTCGCCAACCTCAAACAGAAGAAATCCTGATGGTAGTAACCATTGTTTCACCTGTGCAATGATACGCCTGAATATGAGTAAACCATCACATCCACTCACGAGAGCAATGTATGGTTCGTAATCCCTTACCTCCTTTGGTAAATACCGGAATTCATCGCTCGATACATATGGTGGGTTGGTTACAATAAAATGTACTTTTGATTCAAGCCCGTATTCCTTTAGCGGTCCAAAGGTATCGCCACATAAAAATGTTATCTTGTGAAGAACCTCATGTCTGCGGGCATTCATCCTGGCAACATCCAGGGCGCCGGCAGATATGTCAACAGCAAACACCCGGGCTTTTTCCATTTTCTTCGCCAGGGTTATTGCAATAGCACCACTTCCTGTTCCAATATCCACCAGGATTATTTCGTCTGCAGCAGACATGATTTTTGATTTTTCAATTACGGTCTCTACAAGTAACTCCGTTTCCGGGCGTGGTATCAATACTCGTTCATCTACGTAGAAATCGAGAGACATGAATTCTGTTTGATGGGTAATGTATTGCAAGGGCACTTTTTGCCCTCGTTTTTGGATGGCGTCTTGGTATATTGCAACAACCGAGTTTTCGACGGGCTTGTCAGGGTGTACGTAAAGGTCTAATCGTCTGCAACAGAGAAGGTGAGACAAAATGACTTCGGCATCCAATCGTGCATTGTCGATCTCGTGTGCCTTTAACTCCCTGCTTCCATAGCGGATGAGGCTGGATACCGTGTATTCATGGGGAGATTGGGTTTTCAGGCTTCCAACGGAGGTGTTATCATGGGAAATAGAAATCGCGGCACGATGATTTCCATGCTGTTTTATGTCTCTTTGGGACGTGTTTGATCCAAACACTTCGGATGGCATTCTTCTTAAGCAGGCAAAAATTTTATTTTCCTAGGGTACCGTCTTTTTACAAGCTTGCTGCCAACTGCTTAAACTGCTCTTCTTTATAGTAAGTCATGATGGCTTCAACAATTTCATCAAGGTATCCCAGCATAACCTGCTCTAAATTATGTACGGAGAAATTTATTCGATGATCAGTTACCCGATTCTGCGGATAGTTATAGGTGCGAATCTTTTCACTGCGATCGCCAGTTCCTATCTGATCGCGGCGAATCTGGTCACGTTCGTTTCGTTTCTGTCCTTCATATAATTCGTACAGGCGGCTTCGTAATATGCGCATGGCCTTTGCGCGGTTCTTGTGCTGAGATTTTTCATCCAGGCATTTGACTACCAGTCCGCTGGGAACGTGAGTAATCCTGACCGCTGAACTCGTTTTGTTGACTTTTTGTCCACCAGGACCGGAAGCGCGGAATGTATCCACAAGAATATCATTTGGGTTAATATCGATCTCTACCTCTTCAATTTCCGGAAGAATGGCAACCGTGGCTGTCGAGGTGTGTACTCTGCCACTGGCTTCTGTCCGTGGCACTCTTTGAACACGATGGGTTCCGCTTTCGAAGCGCAATTTCTGATATACGTTATTTCCTTCGATTGAAAAGGTTACTTCCCTGAACCCTCCTAAGTCCGTCTCGCTGCTGTCAAAAAGCTCTACTCTCCAGCCCTGATTTTCTGCATATTTGGTATACATTCGAAATAAGTCGGCCGCAAAAATAGCCGCTTCTTCGCCGCCGGTACCGGCCCGTATTTCGGCAATTACATTCTTACCGGATATCTTGTCATCAGTAACAAACAGGCCCTTAATCTCTTCAAAGAGAGATTCTTCCTGCTTTTCTAAGACCCCCAACTCATCCAGAGCCATTTTTGCTAATTCTTTGTCTTCTCCTTCCTGAGCTAAGAATCCCTCTGTTTCCTTCTTTCTTGTGAGGGTCTCACTCAGTTGTAAGTATTTGCTTACCATTTTGGAAAGGCTGCCATGTTCCTTTATGTAGGCCGTATAGCGACTTGCATCGGCAATTACCTCAGGATCGGACAATAGTTTTTCCAATTCATGGTATCTTTCATAGGTTCTTTCTAGTTTTTTTAACAACTTATCATTCATTTTTACTTCACAGACTCTTCAGCCTTTTGACTCTTTTCCAATCTCTTTTTAAACTTTTCTATTTGCCCTGCACTATCCACAAACCGTAGTTTACCGGTATAAAACGGATGGCATTTGGAACAGATTTCCACAGTGATTTTGGGTTTTGTCGAACGAGTCTTAAATGACTCACCACACCCACAGGTGACGACGGTTTCCATATATGCCGGATGAATTCCCTCTTTCATTGCTTCTCCTTTAAATAAATAATGCGTTCAAAGAACGCATGCTAAAATATAACAAGCATTTACTATGATTATGATAGGAGCGAATTTTAACAAACCAACTGGCATTCTGCAATAAAATTTTTTACGAACACTTTTGTAAAATTCATTTGAAAATTTATTTTAATTAAATATAATTTAGGTTTTAAATTCCTGCTTAAAGTTTTGGGATAGACTTTAAAATTTATGTTTGAATCAATTGCAAATAGCCTGGAAGGCGTTCTTGGGAAATTCCGCGGAAAGGGTCGTCTCACAGAATCCAACATCAAGGATGGATTGCACGAAGTGCGGTTGGCGCTTCTTGAGGCGGATGTGAATTACAAAGTCGTTAAGGATTTTATTCAGCATGTTACTGAACGTGCTGTTGGAGAAGAGGTAATAAAGAGCATCGCACCCGGGCAGCAGATCGTCAAGATTGTGCACGATGAGTTGATTAAGCTCATGGGAGAGTCGGACACTGCGATTCCTTTTCAGGATGGTGAGCCGACTATGATTATGCTTGTCGGATTACAAGGTAGCGGAAAAACCACCACCGCAGGAAAACTTGCCAAAACCATTTTGTCAAAGGGGCGAAAGCCATTACTTGTGGCAGCGGATATTCAGCGTCCTGCCGCAATTGAACAACTGAAGATACTCGGCCAGCAACTCAATGTGCCGGTTTACTTTGAACCAGCCTCTCAGCCCGTGAAGATATGCAAAGATGCCGTTACGTATGCCAGAACGAACATCCATGACGTTGTTATCTTTGATACGGCAGGCAGGTTGCATATTGACGACGACCTTATGCTTGAATTGAGAGAAATCAAACAAAAGCTGGAGCCACATCAGATCTATTTCGTATGCGACTCGATGACGGGGCAGGATGCCGTAAACAGTGCAAAGGAATTTAATACCCGGCTCGGATTTGATGGCGTGATCTTAACCAAACTCGATGGTGATACAAGAGGCGGGGCTGCGCTTTCCATACGGTCGGTGGTCGGAAAGCCAATTAAATTTGTTGGTATTGGTGAGAAGTTAGACCGGCTGGAGGAATTCCATCCTGATCGGATGGCGTCGAGGATACTTGGCATGGGAGATGTCGTATCACTTGTCGAACGGGCACAGCAGGCCTTCGACATGGAAGAAGCTCAAAAACTTAGCAGAAAGATACAGAATGACACGCTTGGCTTGGATGATTTTCTCCTGCAACTTCAGCAGATTAAAAAGATGGGGCCGTTAAAAGAGGTGCTTGGCATGATTCCGGGGTTAGGAAATAAGATGGATGGGCTGAATGTGGATGAAAAACAGCTCCAACGCGTAGAGGCGATTATACGGTCTATGACGATTGAAGAGCGTACAAGCCCGGACATGGTGAATGGAAGTAGAAGGCAGCGGGTGGCAAATGGAAGCGGAACAACCATTCAGGATGTCAATCAGTTGCTCAAGCAGTTTAGGGCAATGAAAAAAATGATGAGGCATTTTAAGGGAAATGAGAGGGGGCTGAAGAAGGGCGGGCTTTTATCAAAGGGTTTGCCGTTCGGTAAGGGTATGATACGATAATGCAACGCTCAGGAACTTGAAATGGCTGACGTGAGGTATTGGAATTTCAAAGGTTTTTAATTCCCCTGTAAAAAGAGAGGATAAAAGAGTGTGTAAGTTTTTTATAGTACGACATCTCTTTTTAGAGGGAAGCTTAAAGTTGCTGCAGTAGGCAGCCTAATTAAATTTGTAAGGAGAAACAGATGGCAGTAAGGCTAAGAATGAAGAGAATGGGGCGTAAAAATAGACCCTATTACAGAATCGGCGCATTTGATGCCCACGAGGAACGGGATGGAAAGGTGATTGAGAATCTTGGTACCTACGACCCTCTCGAATCGAAGAATGAAAAACAGGTCACGTTAAAAAAAGAGCGGGTGGAATACTGGTTGAGTGTTGGTGCAAAACCAACGGAATCAGTTGCTGCAGTATTGAAAAAGTTTGGTATTGCTTTTAAAAAATAGGCCGTGCGTATCGATATTATAACGTTATTTCCCGAGATGTTTGAAAATGTCCTGGGACACAGCATATTAAAGATTGCAAAAGAAAAGAATATTGTCCAATACCTCCTCTTTAATATCAGGGAACATGCCGATAACAAGCGATGCGTAGATGACCGTCCTTACGGTGGGGGACCAGGAATGGTGATAAAGCCGGAGCCGGTCTTTAATACCATAGAGGCTATCGAACAGCAAACTGATATCCGGTCAAAAAAGATTTTGTTAACACCGCAGGGATGCCGTTTTACTCAAGCGATTGCGAAGGAACTGGCAAAAGAACCTTATCTTATGTTAATTTGCGGACATTATGAGGGGTTTGATGAAAGAATTCGAATGGGTCTTGATGTACAAGAAATTTCTGTTGGCGACTTTGTCCTTTCGGGTGGCGAGTTACCAGCAATGGTGATAATTGATGCGGTAGTCAGATTGATACCAGGGGTGTTGGGTGATCTGAGTTCCGTGATTAATGAATCGTTTACCGATGATTTGCTGGAGCATCCTCAGTATACCCGGCCTGCTGAATATCGAGGTATGAAAGTGCCTGAAGTGCTGGTATCCGGACATCACCAAAAAATAAAGGAATGGCAAAGAGATCATGCGATACAAAGAACCCGGGAAAGGAGACCGGATCTCTTTGAAAAAAAACCCTAGCAGTATAACCACAAATCGCGCCTTTTTTTCAAGAAGGAGAGTGAAGGAGGGTGTGTAAATAACTTGCTAGATACTAGCAGTATTACAATCTTATTTTCCTTTCATAGTTGAATTTATTAAGCCAAAACAGGAGACAGGACGAATGAATATTGTTGATGCAATTGAAAAAGAACAAATGAAAAAAAATGTACCACTATTCTCTGTAGGTGACCAGGTGGATGTGTCAGTAAAGATTATTGAAGGTGAGAAAGAACGCATCCAGGTCTTTAGTGGTGTGGTGATTGCGAAAAATGGTGGTGGATTTAAAGAAACTTTTACCGTACGGCGTATCGTCCAGGGTGAAGGGGTGGAACGCGTCTTTCCTATTCATTCTCCGAAGATTGTTGAAATTAAGGTCTTGAAATCAGGAAAAATAAGACGTGCGAAACTCTATTATATGCGCAAAAGGACCAGCAAAGGAACAAGGCTGCAGGAGAAATTTGAATCACCGTCATCAAAAACGATTTCAGCACAAAAGACACATGTCCAGCGCGTTCAGACTCAAGGTGACAGTAAATAGTACTATTCTAAACAAACAGAACTGCAAACAAAAGACCTTCCCGCGGTGTCTTACTTTTAAAATGGAGAAACAGGGAAGGTAGTGTTGTCCGGTTAGAAATATGCATGCAGAGTTTTTGTCCTATCCAAATGCTTTTGTCGGAGATTCTGTGAATTCTAAGCTTCCCGGTTTTCCGCTAAAAATATGTGGGAATGACACTCGAGGGCGATAAAACAAGACACATAATTTTTAACCTGACTACGTTGGGGAAATCTAGAAATATGAAAAAAATAACAATCCGGTTTCTCGAAAAGTTGAGATGAAGTATTTTGCGAGGATAAAAAAATATTGCAATTATTTTGTGCGAAATATGTATCTTTATTCATCAATTTATTTAAACAGAGAATTGTGGTAACTCCTCATACCAGGAGTAAAGGTACTAAAGGGGAGCAGCTTGCCATAAAATTCTTAAAAAAAAATGGTTACAAAATACTTCAACGAAATTATCGGCGCCGGAATGGAGAGATAGATATCATTTGTTATGATCACGGAAGTATTGTATTTGTTGAAGTCAAGACGCGTTATTCTGACATCTTTGGCCCTCCGGAGCTCTCCGTAACAGAAGCAAAACGGAGGCAGATTGTAAAGGTTGCCTCGCAATATATTGCAAACAAAAAATTAGAAGGAGTAGATCTGCGCTTTGATGTTGTTTCCATTTTTTACCCTCCCGATAAAAAACATGCGATGATAAAACTTTTTAAAAACGCCTTTACCAAAAATGACACTGCTCTTTCCCGGAAATAAAATATAAATCATGATCATTGACACTCACGCCCATCTCGATTTTCCTGACTACAAATCAGATCTGGAATCTGTTCTGTCACGTGCAAAGGAGGCCGGTGTTGATTATATTATTAATGTGGGTACCAGCCTCGCATCGAGCGAGAAAAGCGTTGCCTTGGCCAATCGGTTCCACGATATTTATGCCAGCATTGGCATCCACCCCCATGATGCATCAAAGGTCTCTGAGCAAGACTGGCAAACATTAGAATCCATGATAAATGAGCCGAAGGTGATAGCCATAGGGGAAACGGGACTTGACTATTACCGGAATCGCAGTCCGCATGAAGATCAGCAGCGCATCTTTCACAAGCATCTAACCCTGGCGAAAACCCACAACCTGCCGGTAATCATTCATTGCCGGGATGCCAGTGACGACTGCTTAAAAATATTGGATGAACACAAGAATGGAGCGCTCGCGGGAGTTGTGCATTGTTTTAGCGGAACAAGAGAAATAGCAGAAAAATGTATAGATTTGGGGCTATATCTCTCTTTTGCGGGGCCGATTACCTTTTCTACTGCAGATAATCTGAGAGAAGTTGCTAAATCAGTTCCCGTTGAAAGACTTCTTTTAGAAACCGATTGTCCTTTCCTTTCACCGCAGCCGAAAAGGGGAGAACGCAACGAGCCTGCCTATCTATCTTTCATAATTCCTGTGTTAGCTGATATCTACGGCCTGTCCATCCAGGATATCAAACGAATCACCACCTTTAACGCTTATAAACTCTTTGGAATCGGTGAGCCAGAACACGAGGGAAAGATTGCTTACGCCATCAGAAATTCATTATATATAAACCTCACCAATCGGTGTTCGAATGTGTGTGTCTTTTGCATGAGGGAAACCTATCCTATCGTTAAGGGACATCACCTGGGCTTGAATAAGGAACCAACAGCAGAAGAAGTAATAGATGCCATTGGAGACCCTGCGGGCTATGACGAAGTCGTCTTTTGTGGCTATGGCGAGCCTACGGAACGGTTAGATGTGTTGATAGCTGTTGCGCAGTTTTTGAAGTCGAAGGGAAAACGTATTCGGTTAGACACTAACGGTCATGGAGACCTGATTAATGGTAGGTCAATTATCCCTGAACTAAAGGGGCTGATTGATACCATATGTATCAGTTTAAATGCCGAAACGGCTGAAAAGTATGAAGATATTTGTAAACCCGTTTTTGGGAAAAGGACATATATCGCTCTTATTCAATTTATTAAGGATGCAAAGCAGGTAATACCTCATGTGCAGGTTTCTCTTGTCGATATACCAGGGGTTGATGTGGAAAAATGTGAACGAATCGCTAGAGAATTAGGTGTTGATTTTAGGGTGCGAAAATACAACGTACTTGGATAATGTAATTGACAGGAAATTACATTTTATTTAAGCTGGTTTCCGTGTGGTATGGGCAAACTTCGTTTGTCTGTGTTTGTGCTTAACCTGAGAGTGATGATTTACCGCTGAGTGCACAAGGGATGCAGAGTAACAACCCCCTCCATCCCCCTTTTCTAAGGGGGACTTGAAGAACTCCCCCTTAATAAAGGGGGCAAGGGGGTTGTCATACGGATCTTTCTCTTTTCATTTGTTTTCTCTGTGACCTCTATGATAAACAGAGGTTTTACGGACTTTTAAGATATGTTACGAAAAGCAACAATAGCTGATGTAGAAAAGATTTACAAACTCATAAACGATTTCGCTGCAAAAAACGTGATGCTGCCTCGTTCATTGAGTGAGTTGTACGAAAATATCAGGGATTTCTTTGTATTTATAGATCATGATAACCTGGTTGGTTGTGCAGCCCTACATATTTTCTGGAAAGACCTTGCGGAGATAAAATCGGTTGCTGTGCTGGAATCCCAGCAGCGCAAAGGTGTTGGTAAAAAACTTGCAATGGCTTGTATACGGGAAGCAAAGAAATTGCAAATTGCAAAGATGTTTGTGCTCACGTATGTACCTGAATTTTTCGAGAAATGCGGATTTCATCGGGTCGAGAAGGAAACCCTCCCTCACAAGATATGGTCAGAATGCGTCAAATGCCACAAATTTCCTGATTGTGGAGAAATTCCGCTGATTTATGAATTGAATAAAAATACAGAAGAAAAGAAAGAGGATATAAAATAAAAACGTGTATGGTTTTTATTGTTCGTCGATTGCTGCTGAAGTTGTAATTGAATTTTGTCAGCGTCTTCTCAATTGATAATCTGCGGCTTTTGTAAAGAATGTCTGTAAATCAATTCCTTCATCTCAGAAACAGCCTTTTGGATTCCGGTAAAGACCGCTCGCGACACAATGCTGTGTCCAATGTGCAATTCTTCAATATCGAGGGATTCCACGAGCAAACCGACGTTTTGATAAGTCAACCCGTGTCCTGCATTTGCCCGCACTCCCAATTTATTAGCAATCTTTACACCGTTCTGTAGTTTCTCAATCATGGTATTTCTGTCGGTCACATCTTTTGCATTTGCATAATTTCCCGTATGCAATTCGATGAACTGGGCACCAACATCCCTTGCCGCCTCTATCTGATCCTCTTCCGCGTCGATGAAAAGACTGACCAGGATGCCAGCGTCCTGAAATCTTTTTACGACATGCATGATTGTCTTTTTTTGCGTTACAATGTCCAGACCACCCTCTGTCGTAATCTCCTGCCTTTTTTCTGGCACAAGAGTTATCTGCTCTGGTTTTGTTTTTAAGGCAATATCAACTATCTCTGGCGCAGTTGACATCTCGAGATTTAACTTGGTACATACGGTTTCCCTCAGCAATCTCACATCCCGATCCTGAATATGTCTCCGGTCTTCTCTCAGATGAACGGTAATGATATCGGCACCGCCAAGGACAGCAAGGGAGGCAGCCGTTATTGGATCGGGTTCAAATGTCTTTCTCGCCTGGCGCAGGGTTGCAACATGATCGATATTTACCCCTAACTTTATCATCGCGCCTCCACAGAATGAAGGGTTTCCCGAATGTCCAGATGGACTTCAGGCAATTTATCCACAAGTTCAATATTTTTCGGCAAAATACATTTTATCGGTTGTTTATATGGCCCAGGTGGTTTTAAGGAAGAAACATCGATGTATAAAATAACATCCTCGGTATTTAACTTATCCAGCAAGAGCTTCGGGCCTTTCACCTTTACATCTGCAAACTCATCCTGCAGTTTAATCACATAAGGGTACTCTGCAGGACCTATGACTTTTACCCTCATTTTCACGAATAGTCTTGTATCCTGTTGCTCCATGATTTGTAACCAGATCCGTACATCCTCTTTGCATACAACCGGCACCGAAATAGTTTTGTCTCCACGATTGATCGTCACCTTCTGGTCTATTTCGATTCTCCATGGAAACGTACGGTTTTGCTCTCCGGAAATTCCACCGATATCTACGGAAACCGTATTGATGGAAGAGGCTTCTTTTAATGCGCTGAGAGGTCCTGTAACCTCCACTTCACCTGGAAATATGAATTCATTTACTATGTTGTATCCAACAGCGGGTTCCCCCTTTTTTTGCAAGACGACTTTTAACTTTTTCTTTTGCAATTTACCCAACACAACGTCGATTTTATCGGGATAAACAGAAATCAGTTTAACAGCAGGTGGCAAATCCAGGTGTTCTTTCTTAATAAAAATACTCTGTTTCAACTGATCTTCTATTCCATCAGGAGATTCCTTTATGACATATCTTGCAGAAATTTTTCGATCTTTTATCATATTGTCAACCGTATCAATCACATTTTGCGGGCCTTGTAAATGTATGGTAATCTTACTTGTGCTTTGCTCAACGACGGTAATACCCTCGGGAACGGAAACCGTCAGGCTTACGGTTGTGGTTAAATCTCCCGTATGTCGATTAATGGCATACAACCAAAGGGCAACAGCCATAACCAGCGCCATAAGTTTCGTAGGAATGTTCTCTGTAAATATTTTCTTCATCGTGCACGGGCACTCTTCGCAACGCTAAATCTTTCAGTAAACAGTTCATCGAGAATTTTTTTCAGTCCTTTTTCGTCAATTCCCTGATTTAATATCCCCTTAAAACCAGTCGATATTGTACCTGTCTCTTCGGATACAATAATAACGATGGCATCAGTTTCCTCGGTAAGGCCAATACCAGCCCTGTGGCGGGTACCAAGATTTCTTGACAATTCTGTTTTGTCTGTAAGTGGGAGTAAACACCCGGCTGCACTGATCTTTTGTTCCTGAATAATGACAGCACCGTCATGCAGGGGAGAACCAGGCCAGAAAATGGTATTAATTAGATCATGTGATACGTCTGCATGCAATTTTGTTCCTGTTTCTACAAAATTACCGAGTCCAACATCTCTCTCAATGGCAATTAATGCACCGATTTTATTTTTGGATAAATATTCTACTGCCTGAATAATTTCATAGGTCATTTCCTGTTGGTCAGACTTTAAAAACATGCTGAAAACGGGGTTTTGCCCGAGTCGTAACAAGGCACGCCGGAATTCTGGCTGAAAGAGAATAATGATCGGGATGATGAAAACCGGGACAAACTCGGTTATCAGCCAATCGATGGTAAAGAGCTGCAGTTTTCGTACAAAGAACAGTACGCCAATGGTTATCAAAACAATGATAAATGCCAAACCCCGTAAAATGCTGGTCCCACTGGTACCCTGCATAATTCTGAGTACGACATAGACTACCATGTAGATAAGAAATATCTCACCCAGAGACCTTCCTATCATCCAGCCATTGATATTTTCGAATATTCCAAATATGCTTTCAAGCATTAACTATTCCTGATTGCATCACACAGAGTCACTACCTGAGCCGCTTCGCGCACATCGTGAACCCGCACTATATGTGCGCCGTTCATGACGGCAACGGCAAGCGTTGCAAGCGTTCCATACAAACGTTCCTGAACGGGGAGATCTAAAATGGTGCCAATAAATTTTTTCCGGGAGGTGCCAACCATCAAAGGAAAATCCAGGCTTTTGAACTCTCCTAACCTTCTCAGGATTTCCAGATTCTGTTGCACCGTCTTTCCAAACCCAATGCCGGGATCCAAAATAATTCTTTTTCCCTCTATTCCTGCGCCGGTTGCTATAGCAATTGATTTTTTTAAATAAGCCATTATTTCCGCACATGCATTTTTCCGGAGTGGATATTTCTGCATTGTCCTTGAAGTGCCTTTTTTATGCATAAGGATAACTGGTACGTTCGCCTCTGCGGCAACCTGTGCCATTTTTTCATCCCTACGCAATCCACTGACGTCATTTATTATCGATGCCCCGGCATCAATTGCCCTTTCAGCAACCTTTGCCTTATAGGTATCAATGGAAATAGGAGTCTTTAACTGTTTTGATAAAAATTTTATAACAGGAATTACTCTCTTTATTTCTTCTGTTTCCATTATCGGAAAAGCGCCAGGCCTAGTGGATTCACCGCCAATATCAATTATCTCTGCTCCGTCTTTCACCATTTTTATTGCATGCTCTACGGCATTTTCATGAATATCGTATCGCTTACCGTCATAAAAAGAATCCGGGGTTACATTCAGAATCCCCATGACACAGGTTTTTATACCAAGATGCAAAGTGCCATGCGGATACGGCACCTCATAACACGATCTTTTAAAATTATCTCCAGCACATTCAATCGTTTTGGAATATTCGTGAAAAGGAGAGTTCATTATCATAATTTTCCATCCACGTGATTACCAGTCCTCTTCCATGGTATCCACGATGCTCCGGGCAACGTTTACGAGAGCTTCATTTTTGGAAGAAGTAAGCGTTTCGTTCCTTAGTGTTATAAACTCTGCAGGTTTCGCGATGTTTTTTCGTTCAACGATGACCCTTCCCGTTCTTTTGTCTACCCAACGGATTTCTATTCTAACTGATGTCCGGCTCTCAACGATATTATCATGTGAGTTTACAATCAAAACATTCTCATCAAAACTAGCAATCTTCCCGAACAGAATGGAATCCGCCTCGTCTTTATCCACAAGGTGAAGACGTGTTCTCATTAAGATTTGATCACGAACGGCCTTGGTCAGATCAAACTCATACCCTCTGCGAAAGGTATTATTGTCAAAAATCGGGATGTAGATACTCCGCACGTTGGAACGAATTAATGATTTTGAAGAGTAACCACAACTCGCAGTCATCATAACCAAGAACACCATCACCGTGAAGTAGACAAAATATGTAATGGTATCTCCTTGCAAAAACAACTTTTTTCGAAAAGTGTTTTTTTCCCCTCCTGTTTTTTCGCATTGCAGAGAAGGGGTAAGAGCAAGGGTATTCATAATTCCCATCTCTTTTTTTGCAGAGTGGGTTTGGGATGGGATCATTGGATTGCGGCTATGCTGCATAAAATATCGATATTTCAACATAACGTCTTATATTCCAGGAATTCGGAGTAAGGGTTCAGTAGTGGTATGAGTCTTATTGGCCACGTTTATTTTATTGCTTCAATCATCCTCAGGAATTCAATTTTTTCATTAGCTCTCTCCGCCCATATCGTGTCCGGAAAATCAGTTTTAACATACTCAAAGTACATGGCCGCCGACACGGGTTTCTTTTTTCTTAGATAAAACTCTCCGATATTATACTCTCTTTCTGCCTCTATAATCCTTATTTCCTGAATCATTTTCTTTGCATCCTCTATATGCATACCACGGGGATTTGAGACTAAATATTCTTCAAACCCCTCACGGGCAGAGACCAGAAGACCATAATTGCGTTCTTGCTGCTTTTCGTGATAGACTTTTGAAAGTGGTATCTGATACTGTACATAAGAGACCCACTCACTCTTCGGATAATTTTCCAAAAACTTCTCATACGCGTCAAGCGCTTCTTCATATTGACCAAGTTTAAAGTAACAATCAGCTATTTTTACCTGTGCATCAGAAGCAACAGGTCCTAATGGATGCTTTTCTATAATCTTTTCGAAGGCGCTGATAGCCCCTTCCTCATTGGTCTCCATTTGAGCAATCCCCACTTGATATTCTCGTTCCAGTATCTCTTCAGTCCTTTTTGTACCGGGATATTTTTCCAAGACCTTTTCATACGTTTTTAGTGCCTGCTTAAAATCATTATTGAGATAATATGCCCGGCCAATATTTATTTGAGAAACTTCTGCATATTCAGATTGGGCTGCATCACGGATGATCGATTCAAATTCCTTTATTGCAACCGTATATTTTTGTTCCACAAGGAGAGAAAGTGCATATTTGTAACGTTGCTCCAGTGACGTGATTGCAGTAGAGGGAGACTCCATCCAACCCGTTTCCCTGCTCCATATCCATTTCCCGTATGCGGGGGTAACTGCCAGACAAAACAGACCACACATCAAAAGAAGTACATATTTTAATGGTATCATAAGAGACACTCGTAAAAATTATTTTAGCAATTTGACAAAAACAGCAACGCTAACTGTTCGTCTGAGTTCACGACGAAGTCTCTTGTAATCAGCAATTGCAGGGAACAAACTATCTGGACTGTACATTTCGTTGTATTTTGGTTTGGTAAATTTTCAGGAAATATTTGGTTAAACCTTAATATATTTCCAGGAATTAAGCTCCTTGTTTAATAAGGATGCAATATAATATCTCAGCATCTTTTCTATTTCAACATAAATAGACAGATGCAGCCGGATACGATCTAGTCGTTGAAAGTTGTTCTCTGCTAATTTCCCGGCAATGAGCACAGCACCGGGAGTAACGAGCATTCCGTGGGGAAATTTCATTTGGCATTCTTTACACAGCGCTCCCCCTTCTTTTACGCTGAAACGCACCATGGTTGTCTGCCGGATACGGTTTTTACATTGTACGCAACATTTCCATTCGGGCAAATACCCCAAAATCTTTAATAGCTTTATTTCAAAAACCAAGGAACGAACGGTAGCATCCTGATCCATTGATATCCCAAATAAAGTTTCGGTCGTGATATCAAATAGTTCTTCGCTGGGGTCATTTTCCATAGTAAATTCATTAATTAGTTCCGCCACACAGGATGCCCTGTAATATTTATCCAAATCGTTTCGAAGCGGTGGATAATGATTCTGCAGCACAGCTTCGGTAAGAGTGTGAAGTGACGTATGTTCTTTCTTAATAAAGAATATTTGATAATGTGATAAAAAGTCTATTGCCTTGGAACTGTGCCTCCCCGACGAACGCTTAAATCCTTTTGCGAGGACACGGACTTTCCCGTAATCACGGGTGTAAAAAGTAATGATTTGACTTGAATCACTGTAATCTGTCCTTCCTAGTGCAATTGCTGCTGTTTTGAAGACAGGCATATTAATATAAATACATGTTCATTACGTAGGAATAGGAACACAATAGCCAAACTTTGCCAGCACGTCGTCTTCCCTTTGGTGCATTTTTTTTGCATCATCTTTTTTTCTGTCGTCATATCCCAACAAATGAAGTAATCCGTGTACCAGATAAAGGGCAATTTCTCCTTCGACCGTACACCCATATTGGTGAGCTTGCAGAACCGCCATTTCTACAGAAATGAGGATTTCTCCGGTGACGGTATTTTTGCGGGGATGTTCATGATATGCAAAACTCAGCACATCGGTGGCATAATTATGCCTCAGAAACGTTTTGTTGATTTCTTTTATGTATTTATTGTCGACAAAAACAAGATTAAGTTCGGCATCCGTCTTCTCAAGTTTTAATACCTTACGAACCAGTGTTTTTATCTTATTTTTTTCGATGGGATAATGTTTTTGGAGATTGATAATTTCTAATTTCACAAGAATCTTTTAAAGACAGCCAGAAAATTACGAGGGTTGCAGAAAAATTCAGGGTGTTAAATCCTCTGGGGTTTCATCTGCAAACGAGAAGCAAACCGGGAATATTTTAAGATTTATATACATTATAACTCGTAGGCATCGACTATATCCTGAACCAGTTTGTGTCTGATAATGTCTGCCTTCGTCAGGTATATAAAAGAAACATTCTTAACATTCATGAGCCTTTCCTGTACGTCAATTAAACCCGACAACTCTCCACCCGGCAAATCAACCTGAGTGATGTCTCCTGTTACCACCACTTTTGATTTGACACCCAGTCTCGTTAAGAAGGTTTTCATCTGCTTTACGGTACAATTTTGCGCCTCATCCAGAATGATGAACGCATCGTTGAGCGTTCTTCCCCGCATATAGGCAAGCGGTAAGATCTCTATGAGGTCACTTTCCAGATACTTTTTTACATGCCCGACATCCATCATATCCGCTATGGCATCGTAGAGAGGGCGCAGGTACGGATTCACCTTGGCTTTAATATCACCGGGCAAATATCCGAGCTTTTCTCCTGCTTCAACAGCCGGCCTGGCAAGTACGATCCTCCGTATGCGTCCACTTTTCAGGTAAGAGAGCGCCATTGCCACAGCCAGATAGGTTTTCCCCGTTCCGGCTGGTCCGATACAAAAGACGAGATCGTTTTTTTTAATTGCCTCGATGTATTTTGCCTGTCCATCCGTCTTCGGTTTAATAAAAAGGCCTCTTTGAAATACATCAATCATTTGGCCCGTTTCGTCACCGGTTTCACCCTTTGCATCGACAATGGCCTGTTCTACATCGTCTAAATTCAATCTCCCCGTAGTGCGCACAATTGCCAGCAACCTGTTCAAAACTTCTCTGCTGGTGTTTACCCGTTCTTTTTCTCCTTCAAGTTTTAATACTCCCTGACGGGCAACGAGTTGTACCTCGAAGGCATCTCTCACGAGACGGAGATGCCGGTCGTGACTGCCATATAAGATGGACGCTTCGGTGTCGTTCTCAAGGATCAGGGTGTTTTGATGATGAAAGGGGACTGGAAAATATTCTTCGCTCTCAGAATGTTTTTGGACGTTAACTCTTTGACTCATCGTTCAACCAACTTACTCCATACAAAAAAATAATAGGAAACCGGCATGCTAACTAACAGACAATCAATCACATCCAGTACGCCACCAAAAGCAGGTACCAGTCGGCCAGAATCCTTTACGTTAGCGTCTCTCTTGAGAAGCGATTCTGCCAAATCGCCTAGCATGGCAGAAAAGCCAACCAACGCCCCGAATACCACTGCCCGAGGCATGCTCATTACCCCGATGTGCGGAATAAGATTAAATATTACAGAAATCAGGATGCTTGATATCAATGAAAAAATGGCACCCTCGATCGTTTTGTTCGGACTAATGGCCTTTGCCAGTTTGTGTTTGCCATACTTTCTGCCTAATAAATAACCGCCAATATCGCCAAACTTGGATACAAGCAAAACCAGAATCACGATAGAAAGTCCGTGGGGAAGGTTACGCAAGGCGATGGCAAAACTCAGGAGAAAAGCCACATAGAAAATACCGAATATGGTTACCGCAATATTCCTTATGGCATCTTGTGTACCGCGGGTAAAAGCCTGAATGAGTAGAAGCCAGCAGACGAGGATAACCATCGATTCCTGTCTGAAAAAATGATTTTCAACAATAGCATGATTGCGCAAAGGCAACCAATAAGTCGCCAATAACGCAATTCCTGCAATAATACCTGATATACGAAACGGAGAGAAACCGTTTTTACCCGCAATATGATAAAATTCGTATAAACCAATTCCTCCTGTTAAAATGACCAGGCCCGCAAATCCGATATCCGTGCAAAACAGGGAATCGAGCCACGTAATACTAAAGAACACCGAGAACATGACAACGCCAAACGTGATTCTTGTCTGAAGCGTATTCACTCTCGTAACCCGCCAAAACGCCGTTCCCGGCGTGCATATTCTTTAATTGCTTCCTCCAAATGCCTTTTTCGAAAATCAGGCCAGCAGATAGGAGTGACCCAAAGCTCTGTATAAGATATTTCCCACAAAAGGAAATTGCTCACCCTCATTTCTCCTCCCGTTCGTATCAGCAAATCGGGGTCTGTCATTTCGCTCGTATAAAGAAATTTTTTAAAGGTCTCCTCAGAAATTTCATTTAAATCCATTTCACCGGCTTTAATAGTCCTTGCTATATTCTTAGCCGCGTCCACAATCTCAGAACGTCCTCCATAATTAAGCGCGAGACAAAGTATCATTCCGGTGTTGTTTTTGCTTTCTTCAATACCGATAGCGAGCTCCCTCTGCACATCTTCTGGAAGACCGCTTATTCTGCCAATAGCCGTTAAGCGGATATTATTTTCTTCAATCTCATCTCGCTCCTTGATAAGAAAATCCTTCAAAAGCTTCATCAACAAATTTACCTCCCGTTGAGGCCTTTTCCAATTTTCCTGGGAAAATGCATACAGCGTAAGTTGCTTTACGTGTCTTTTTGCACATTCACGCGTTATCTCCCGGACAGACTCCACACCTTCCTTATGTCCGCGAATCCTTGCCCATCCCCTTTTTCTGGCCCATCGCCCGTTGCCATCCATAATAATTGCAATGTGGGAGGGCGTCTGCCCATTTTCGCTCATATAAGATTCACAACCTGGCCCCGGTCCGGACCAACAGAAAGCATTTCTACCCGAATACCCAGAATCTTTTCAAGGGTGTTTATATAATTTTTTGCCTGAGGCGGAATATCTTTTGCGTCACGCAGTTTTGAAGTATCTTTCTGCCAGCCAGGCACTTCCTTGTATACTGGTTGGCATTCTGTGCGCACCGCTAAATCTGCGGGAAACAAGTCATATACTTTGTCGCTAAATTTATACCCTACACATATCTTTATCGTTTCTTGTTCGTCCAGGACATCCAGCTTTGTCAGCACTGCGCTGTCCACGCCACTTATCATAATTGCATGTTTTACTGCCACGGTATCAAACCATCCGCAGCGCCTTGGCCTCCCGGTAGTAGCGCCATATTCTCCGCCTTTTTTCCGTAGATATTCACCGAGCGTGTCGTTCAGTTCCGAAGGGAAAGGACCACTACCAACCCGTGTCGTATAGGATTTCATGATGCCAAGAACCTTATGGATCTGCTTGGGACTAATCCCCGTACCAACCGCTGCGCCTCCCGCAGTCACCGAGGAAGAGGTAATAAAGGGATAGGTGCCAAAATCCACGTCAAGCAGAGAGCCCTGGGCGCCTTCAAATAGTATCTTTTTTTTTGCCTTAAGGGCCTCGTCCATGAAGACCACGGTATTGCACACGAAAGGCCGTATCTGCTCCGCGTATTCGCAATAGGTGTCATACATATCCTTCCATGATAATGCCTCGGCATCATATAAACGCACGAGAATCTTATTTTTTTCCTCTACGACTTTTTTCAGTCTTTGTTTAAAATGTTCCGTATGGTAAAGATCCGCTACCCGTATACCATTACGCGCCATCTTATCGGTATAACATGGCCCGATACCCCTGCGGGTGGTACCAATCTTTTCATCTCCTTTTTCAGATTCAGACAGTTCATCAAACTTCTTATGATAGGGAAACACGAGATGTGCCAGCTCACTGATACGGAGATTGTTGCCTACTTCTATATTTTTCTTCCGCAATTCATCAATTTCTTCCAGTAATTGGTGCGGATCCAGAGCTACTCCGCTGCCGATGACACAGCATTTGTTTTTTCTGAGGATGCCTGAAGGAATGAGATGTAAAACAAATTTTTCATTATCTACGATGACCGTATGGCCGGCGTTGCTGCCTCCCTGATATCTGACGATTATGTCGAACGATTCGGTGAGTATATCAACAATCTTACCTTTCCCTTCATCCCCCCACTGGAGACCGATAAGACAGGTATTTGAGCCTTTGGTTGAATTTTCCATAAAATTTGGCAAGACCCTCAGAATTCCTTGAGAATTAAGCTTCTGCCGAATTATAAAAAATGAGATAATGAATGTCAAGCGAATACGCCCTCACGGCCCTGTTCAAGGATTTTATGTAAACGTATTAAAATATGAGAATATGAAACTTGCATATATGAGGTTTTATGGTAAACTTTCACCATAGAATTTATTGATTAGTTCGGAACTACGAATCAGGTGTTCCGAAACAGTTGAGAAATCATGAAACCAGGAGAAAAAGAAAATGATGAAAACATATATCACGGTTTTATTTATTTTTATTTTATGCCTCTTGTCATTCTATGGGTGTGATTCCAAACAAACAGCTTTGACGGAAAAAGGCGGTATCTGGGTAGTCTATGACAGAGAGTGTCGGAAGTGTCACAAAGCCAGCGGAAAGGGGAGCCTTGTAGGACGATTTGTGTTCAAAATTCCTAATTTTACTAATCCCAAGTGGCAGGATAACGTTTCTGATTCACGGTTAATTATTTCTGTGGCAAATGGTAAAAGGAAAATGCCTGGCTTTAAGGGCAAACTGCCGGACGAAGAGATTGTTGACCTGGTCAAGGTGTGCGTCAGGAGTTTTTACCCGCCACAGGCACAATAAATGATGCTCATGGACGAAAAGTAGGATAATCAGTCTCCAAAAAATTCTTTTCCTTGATGGGAAAAAAAAGTAAAGGTGTTTTAACACGAATTTCTGCGTGCATATTGATTTTGCGATGCTTTACGGTAAAATATGTGATTGAATAGTTAATAACATCAGGTTTACGGAGAAAAACCATGCTACGTGAGATGTGCAAAGCTAAGATACACGCCGCAACGGTAACAGAAACTGATCTGAATTATCAGGGCAGCATTAGCATAGATAAGACGCTTCTTGATGCCGTAGATATTTTACACTATGAACGGGTGCAGGTACTCAATATCAATAACGGAACACGGGTGGAGACCTATGTGATTGAAGGTGAGCGCGACTCCGGTGTCATTTGTTTGAACGGTGCCGCAGCACGATGGGCACAGCCTGGTGATAAGGTGATCATCATTTCTTACTGCCTCGTGGACGATAAAGAAGCAAAAGACTGGAAACCGAAGATTATTCTGGTAGATGCGAATAACAGACTCATCAAAGCGCTTTCATTATGAGAAAAATACTCCTCCAAATTCCCCTGCCTTTCCTCCAGAAAAGTATTCCTATTTATTCTTATGGATTCATGCTGATGGTTGCCTTTCTCGTTGCTATCACGATTGCGCGCTGGAGGGCAAAAAAAGAGGGTATTGATCAAAATAAGATCGCCGATCTCGGAATCTATCTCGTATGTGCGGGGATTTTGGGAGCACGGCTTTTCTTTATTATCCAGTACTACAAGGAATATAAATACAATTTTTTCGGTATCTTTAAAATCTATGAGGGAGGCTTGGTTTATTATGGCGGTCTTTTTGCCGCCATCGTTACCCTGTTTGTATACACGAGAAAGCAGCACCTGCCTTTCCTTAAGGTCACGGATATTCTTATACCATCAGCGGCACTGGGACTCGGTTTCGGTCGTATCGGATGTTTTCTGAATGGATGCTGCTTCGGAAAGGTGGCGGCTCATATCCCTTGGGCGGTTCAATTTCCAAAAACAGTGGATAAAACAGGTATGGTGGATGGCAGCCCTGCTTTCGTTCATCAGTATGAACTCGGATTGGTTTCCCTTTCTGATAGCCGTAGCCTCCCGGTTCATCCCACTCAGTTGTACTCATTTCTCGCAGATATGGCGCTTTTCTTCATCCTAAGTGTGTTTTTGAGGTACCGAAGAAAAGATGGTGAAGTATTGCTTCTTTTCGGCATATTATATCCCGTTATAAGATTCTCTGTAGAATTGCTCCGGGATGATACGCCACTTTTTTTCGGGCTTTTTACCATTGCACAAATTGTAAGTATCGGTGTGTTTGTTGTATCAGGAAGCCTTTTCGCAATCGGCAGATTGCAAAGCGCACGCAAGACAGTCAGAGAATAGTCAGAAGACCAGGTTTTTTGGCAAGAGATTGTGGCTTTAACAAGGCATTTAATATCCGGCAGTTATAATAATATGTACGTCCTTTCTTGTGTTTTCTGTAAGGCACCCTTAAAGTCAAGGTGTTCGATTGCGTGTAACGCTATAGAGTTTTCTGGCAACTTTTTTACGACAGTCTCATAACTGAGCCACCCCATCCCATAACCTTCTTGGTATACCAGTTCAATAACCTTACGAGGAATATCCATTCCAATGGTGGTGCCATAAACTTAGCCACGTCTGCACCTCAGTATTGTCGTGGATTTCTGTCACGGGCTTATTCCTCTGCGGTGTCCTTTTAATCTTACAAGCTGTTTAAGTTACCATCAGGTCATGAACCTTTAAACCTTTTTATGATTTACCGAGAGCTTCTCACGTCACACAAAAATGCTGTTATTCTTCGATATCATTAAAGAGGATGCGCAAGTTTCATTTCCTGGCTCTTCTTTAAAACCTCTGCGTCATTAATCGTTTCCAGTACCATTGACAATTTCTCATCAGTAGCCCAGTTCCCTGCCAGGCATCACAAATGGTATTCCATAGTGAATCGTCCGGTTTTGCCCGTTCGTAGCGGCAACAATTAAAAATACACTCAGCAGTTACGAAGGCATGTATATGTAAACGTATATTTACTTATTGACATATATGTAAACGTATGTATACTTACAAATAATTTTGCTTGGTCATTTAAGGAAATATCAAATATAACAATACAAAATTATTATAGGAGGGCGGAGAATGAAGAAGGGGCACAGGCAGATAATGAGGTATGCAATAGTTCTTTTCAATGGTGTATTTCTGAGTGCTGCATTGTATGCAGCAGGGGAGACGGAGCCTGGTGTCAAGGGTGTGTCCGAGGAGGA
>NZ_MJUW02000007.1 GCF_001753675.2 Candidatus Brocadia sapporoensis
CCTAACTATTCTGAGAAAATATTCTCTCTCACCATCCGTTTCGCTGAATAGTTACAAGTTTTTTACACCCCTTATGGCGCGACATCCTGAGCTTGCCGAAGGATCAGGAAAGCGATAGGGGGGATCTGGTTGTGGCCACGCTGCGATGGAGTAAGGAAACGAAAATCATTGAATAACCTTGACAAAAATACCAGCCTTCAAGCTGTTTAAATACTGTTGTTTCAGCCGGCTGATTTCTTCACGATAGATTTTTTTGTAGATTTCATCCTGTACTTCCTCAAATTCCTGAATTTTCTCCGGTTTAATCAGTTCCATTTTAAAGATGTGATACCCCACCGGTGACTCTATAAGCTTACTTCGTTCATTATCCTTCAGACTATAAACGACGTCTCTCAGGTCTTTTCTCAGCTCGTTTACTTCATTAAAACTCCATAAACCGCCATCTTCCGCATTGGGGCCGTTTGAATACTGTTTAGCCATAGACGCAAAGTCCTCGCCCTTTTCCAGTCGTTTCAGTATCTGTTGGGCTACGGCCAGCGTTTCTTCTTTGTTGTTATTATGGGCAGAGAACTTAATCATGATCTGGCGAAGACTAATTTCTTTTTTTTGCCGGAACTCGCCGATATTTTCCGTATAATAGCGCCTGAGCAATTTCGGTTGAACTTTGACCTTGTTATAGACATTCTCTTTCATGATCTTGTCTATCATAATATCTTCCTTGAGTTCGTTTTTCTTTTCAAGGGGATTAATACCCTGAGATTCGGCAATTTCATAATACTTTGACAGAGAGCCGACATTCTTAACCGCACCTTTCACGAATGAATCCAGATCCTTTTCCACCTCTTTCATCTGCGCTTCATCCGAACCAAACAGTTTTTGCGCTTCTTTAATCAGCACCTTTCGGTTGATCAATTCGTCCAGGGTATCTTTCAATATCTCGTTTACCTTCTCATAAAACTCTCTTTCCGCATATCTTTCCTGCGCCTCCCGGATAGCAACGGCGGCACGTTTGATAACGTCTCCCTGGGTAATGATCTCGTCGCCCACAATAGCCTTAACAGAATTGACATTTTCTTCGCCGGAATCGCCCTTTGTCTCATAGGAAGTGGCAGAAGCTGTAATGACAATTAACAAAAACCATGCGTACGGGGGTATAATCGCCTTCAATATCTTTAACCTCTCTACGAAAAGATGACTAACGTTTATGTTATACCTTTTCAAATTTTAATAGATTTTTTTAAAAAGTCTAGTAAATCCTCCGGCAACATTCCTTTTTTGGGAAGCCCCAGATGCAATGTGCTGTCGTTAATGACCCGGATATGTTTTTTTACTTTATATAAGCTTGCCTCTGCTCTTTTCAAATCGGCAACCTGAAGAATTAAAATACCATCTGCCTTTACCAGGGAACGAATCTTCGACCGTTGCGCAAGGATCCTTAACTCGCTTTCAGATAAAAGATTCCTTACCGGGTGAGGGATTTCTCCAAAACGGTCTGCTATTTCTTCAGCAATTGCATCGATTTCCTTAAAAGTGGTGGACCGGTTCAATCTGCGGTAGATGTCCATCTTTAACGGATCTTCCCGGATATAGGTATGGGGAATGAAGGATTCCAGGTGAAGATCGATGGAAACATCGGCAAGTTCGGGTATGGGTTCCTGTTTTGCTTTTTTCACAGCCAATTCCAATAGCCGGCAATACATCTCGTACCCCACTGCAGCAATGTGACCATGTTGCTCTGTCCCTAAAATATTCCCGGCGCCACGGATTTCGAGATCACGCATGGCAATCCGGAATCCCGCCCCCAATTCTGCAAATTCTTCAATGGCCTTCACCCGCTTTTCTGCCTCGGGGGTAATGGGACGGTCGACAGGCAAAATGAAATAGGCATAGGCACGATGTTTGTATCGCCCCACCCTCCCCCGCAATTGATGGAGGTCAGCAAGTCCAAAGGTGTCGGCAGCATTGATAAAGATCGTGTTGACATTTGGTATGTCCAGTCCTGATTCAATAATCGTTGTGGCAACCAGGATATCAGCGCGGCCGTCAATAAAGTCCCGCATTCTCTGTTCCATAAGTTTTTCGTCCATCTGACCGTGTACCGTCATAATCCTGGCCTCAGGCACGATCTCTGACAGGTTTTTGGCGATGCGCTCTATATTGTACACGCGATTATGTACAAAATACACCTGTCCGTCACGGTTGAGTTCCAGCATGATTGCCTGCCGGATGCGGTCCCGGTCAAAACGTATAATGTGCGTCTGAATCGATTGCCTGCCTAACGGCGGCGTATTCAGGGAAGAAATATCCTTAATCCCCAGGAGCGACATATGGAGTGTTCTGGGAATCGGTGTCGCCGTCAGCGTGAGCACATCGACGGTCTGGCGTAATCTCTTGAGCCGTTCCTTGTGCTCAACCCCGAATCGCTGTTCTTCATCAACAATAACCAGTCCGAGGTCTTTGAAATAGACATCTTTCTGTAAAAGGCGGTGGGTACCGATGAGGATGTCGATTAGGCCTGCTGCCGCCTTCTCCAGGGTGTCTTTCTGCTCTTTGCGCGTCTTAAACCGGCTCAATACACCTATCTTTACGGGATAATCAGCCATACGTTCCGAGAAAGTAGCGTAGTGCTGCTGGGCGAGGATTGTCGTGGGCACGAGGACGGCTACCTGTTTCCCGTCCATAACAGACTTAAAGGCCGCCCGCATGGCGAGCTCCGTCTTGCCGTAGCCTACGTCACCACAGATGAGTCTGTCCATAGGCCTCTTCAACTCCATGTCGTGCTTTATTTCTTCCAGCGCCTGAAGCTGGTCAGGGGTTTCCTCGTAAAGAAACGATTCCTCAAATTCCCGTTGCCATTCCGTGTCCTTCTGATACGCAATGCCCTCCTTCGCATTTCGCAATGCCTGAATATGCAGCAAATCACTGGCAACATCTTTAACAGCATTCTCTGCACGTTTTTTCCTGACCTCCCAATACTTTGACCCGATTTTATCGAGCCTGGGCCGGTGGTCAGAACTGCCAATATATTTTTGCACCAGTTCAATCTTCGTTGCAGGCACGTAGATCTTCGTACCCTCATCAAACTCCAGCACGAGATACTCCCTTTTCTGCCCGTCTTCTTCGATAGTGTCCATTCCCAAATAGCGTCCGATCCCATGGCTTACATGCACCACATAATCCCCCTTTTTCAAATCAAGGAAAGAATCTATCGCCCTGATTTGTATGGGTTTTTTTAATTCCCGGCGCTGCTGGTAACGATGAAAGATTTCGTGGTGCGCAAGGATTGCAATACGGATATCAGAGAATTGAAACCCGCTGTGCAGGCGCCCTATGCGCAAGGTTGGCCAATGGCTCTTTTTTATACCAGACCCAGCGATAATCTCCTGAAATCGCTGTTCCTCGGCCTCGTTATTACAAAAAACGACTGTGCGGTCGCTGGCTTCAATGATCCTGCCAAGTTCTGTAGTAATCTCCTGAATTTTATGAGGGAAGCTATCCACCAATTTGACATGAAAAGGATAGTCGTCTCTGCTTGAAGTTACCGGTAATTTCGATACCGTAACCTTTCTGAAGGAGTTTAACTGGCAAAAAACTTCTTCATAGGAAAACACAGAATTTCTTTCAAATGACGTGTGCTGCGAGTCGTCCCTGTCACTGCATTTTCTGAAGGAAGATTGTTTGTCAGAGTCTTCTTTGACATCCCGGGAAATTTCATCGTGAAAACCCAGGCTGGTTAACATCGTTCTTGCCCGTTCTTCTATATTTAGCGGTTCTTTCAGGATGACTAAGGTGTCTTTCCCAAGATAAGACAGCAGTGAAGTCTTTTTGGTTTCAGACTGAATGTCATTTCTTATCTTGTTCATAGTGTCAAGGGCAAGTATCTGGCAGTTATCCAGTTCCTGATCGGAAATCTGGGACTCGACATGAAATCTACGAATCGATTCAACCTCGTCTCCAAAAAACTCAATACGGTACGGGGTGTCTGAGGCAAACGGGAAGATGTCAATAATACCGCCGCGTAACGCATATTCCCCGGCATTTTCAACCTGACTGGCCAGATGGTAGTGATGGTCGTGCAGCCATGCAATAAGTTCTCCCTGGGGGTGTTCACGATTCCGCTGAATTTTCAGGATATTATCAGAAAGCATTTTCGGAGACGGTACGGGCTGCAAAAGCCCCTGAACCGGCGCCACGATGATATCTGCACGGCTCTCTGCCGGGATGTAATTGTGAAGTATCCGGTTAAGCACATGAATCCTTTGTGTCTGGGTATCGCTATTGTCTGCGAAATCCGCATCATATATATTTTCAACTGCAGGGAAAAGACTTGTATGGCCTGGCAGAAAGGTCTGCAAGTCTTCAAAATCATTTTCAGCCTCTTCAATATGGGATACCACCAGGAGTATCAGAGGCGCCACCTTGTCCGCCCTTAAACGTTCATCTACCAGAGCTGCTGTAAGAAACAGTGCAGACGATCCCCACAGCCCGTTAACAGAGCAATCCTTCCCGGACTGGAGGCTTCGGGTAATTTCCTTATATTGCTTATGTGCCTGCAGAAGTTTGAGAAAATCTTTCATGGAGGTCAGATGGAAGTGAAAAAAAACGTAACCATTCAGTTTCTTGAAAAATCCCAGCAACATGAAGGTTGCTGTCCTTTATAAAAGATAAGGCATTTGCTCGTATCCAACACACCCCTAAGTTCCTTCTTTCCAAAGAGGACTCATGCTCCCCCCTCTAAAAAAAGAGCGAGGCGTGTCACAAGACAGCAAGTATTTCGCCTCTTACTGTACGCTGAAACACATGGGAAATTCCTTTCGAAAAGCTAAACGGTTACAAAAAAACAAATAACCGGGTCACCTCCCGGAAGGGAATTGAGGGGTGGGTAGTTGACTACCGTCCGGCAAGAATACCTATCCCTTATCCTCTCCAGAGGAGAATATTTCTAAAATTAAACGCATTCGATTTTCAAGGAATATGCGAATTTCCTATTCATTTTAATGCAAATCCACAGGAAAAAGCAAGAATTTGGGCAGGAATCATAATTTCATGGATCACATATCAGATTAAATTTGTAACTATTCAGCGTACATTCGCTCACAAGCCCTATGAGTGAACAAAATATTGATTCTGTAATCCCGAAGGGATGTCATTATTA
>NZ_MJUW02000045.1 GCF_001753675.2 Candidatus Brocadia sapporoensis
AATCATGTCATCCCTTCGGGATTTTCCCGTCTGCCCGTTTTCCCTATCGGCTCCTGACTATTCTGAGAAATTATTCTCTCTCACCATCCGTTTCGCTGAATAGTTACGAAAATCTTTGCCTATATTTTCCGATAAAGTAACACGAGTTGCGCCAATGACGGCTGTACCATCGGTAAACAATAACCCATTGCCCCTTGTGCATAGAGCAGGCGCTCCTTCATGGTTTGTGTCACTATTCCAGGGCAAGCATAGATAGAATTGCCTTTTTACAATCTATGAGGGTTGAAATGGTCAGCCCAAAGATGCGTTGTCCAAAATTAGGAACCCATGCCCGCAGAGACAACCGGCAGCGCAATTTCCCGTCCTCTGGTGCGTGCGACGGATAAATTGCCACATCGTATCCCGATGCCTCTCTAAGAATATCTTCATGCGTTTTCCGCCAGACCTGCTCATCGAGTTCCAAATCCAGCCCAAACCGGATGAAGTATTCACCCAACGGCACCTCGCAGTATAATCGGTCAGATTCCGGGTTATCCCGGAATTTTATGAGAAACACTCCATTCCAATTCCCATCAAAGGGAAAGTCTTCAGATTCAAGTTTAAAATCATGCTTTGCACAGGCAAAATCCAGTATTTGACTTCTGACAGCCTCCAAATCAGACCGGTCTGGTCTTCTCTTTTCCTTCATAACACATATTTCCTTTCATCATATTTTCTGTGAACCAAAAGTTGTAACCATTTCGTCTTTGTAAAAATGCGTGCATCTGTATGTAACTGGCGCGAAAAAGGCCTGCTTGATTACGCTATAGTAATGCATTTCCTGCGTGCAACAAAGAGTACGGTTCCACTAACGTCCTGATCTCGTGTGTCAGTCTTTGACTCATTTCCTGAATTACTTCCTGGCTGTGAGAGTGTTTATTATTTTCAAAATATTGAAGGGTCTTTTCAAATATCGCGATCAACCCATGGTTAAGCATAACAAGTCCTGTTTTCGTATCCATGGTGAATGCCGCGGACGCATGGGTTGCGCAGTCAAAGGTTCTTGGGAGTAATGAAAGAGCGGCGCCGCAGATATGAGCGATAATCTCTGAGAATGCAGCGACCCTCCGGTCTTTTATCGTATAGGGGGCATCATAGTTTGAACATACGAAATCCTGTCCGGTACAGGTTGGTTCCGGTATCATCATCTGGTAATCCGGTGTCCCCTGAAAAAGGGTTTGCCGGTGATGTAGCAGGTGGGCAGTCACAGCAGGAGTGGTCATAATACCCATTTCTTTCAGGAATTCATAATTGTTCCGTACACCCTCCAGCGTGGAATAAGGATCAAACATGATAAAACCATAGGTTGGTTCAATGCCGTACTCTCGCAACAACTGAATGGCTTTTTTATTTTCATCAACGGTAAGATGTTTTCTCATCCGCTTCAACGACGCCGGGTCACCACTCTCCAGACCGAGAAAAACATTGGTAAGGCCTGCCATGACGAGCCGTGAAATGGAATGCTCCTCAATATCATTTGCGCGGCACTCAAAACCAAAGGAAATATCCAGATTGCCGGAGAGGATAAGTTCTGCAAGGGTTATTGCCCGTTCTTTCCCGGTTTTTCCCGGGCCAAAAAAATTGGCGTCGGAAAAATAAAAATTCGTAATGGCATGATTCGTATATAATTTGAAGATTTCATCAAAGATATTTTTCGCAGACCTGCCACGCCATTGGCTTATTTCACCGTAAAAGGGATTGAGATAACAAAAGGTGCACTGTCCGTAACACCCCCGGTTTCCCTGGATGTACGTCATAATACCCTTTTCCTGAAAAAGGGAGACGTCCTGTCTGTCCGGAAAGGGAAGCTGGTCGAGGTCATGGATCGGCGGGCGAGGATGAAAAACAACATTACTCTTGCTCTCCCGGAGGGCCAACCCCTGGACATGCTTTTCTGATGATATATCCCCTTCCGACAAGAGGCGCCGTGCAAGGTCAAGAATGGTCATTTCGGGTTCACCAACAGTTACAGAATCGATACAAGAGAAACGCCCAAGAATGTTTTTATAGGCAAACGTGGGATAGTATCCATAGAGATTGATATGGGCTGTTACCCCGGCGGATCTCAGGTTTGAAAGCAGATCAAAGACATTTTGTGTCTTTTCCCACAGATAAATTGTGTGAACACATAAAAGCCGGAAGGCCTTTCTTGCGAGGTATGAGGTTGTTTGCTCAAATGACCAGTCGTAAAGATGGGCATCGACAATTTCAACCTCTATCTCATTTTTACGTAACAATGAGGTAATATAGCCAGTAAAGAGGCAGGCAGAGAGTGGCGCATTAACCACTTCCTCCAGTCTTTTCGGATTCGCCGGGCGCGGGTGCTCTAATAAGATCACGGACATATTATTTTCCGGTCTGTTCTCCATGTATTTTCGTGGGTATTTCTTCGACATCCAACTGAAAACCTTTTGAAAATGCACCGTTGAAATAAAGTTTAAAATAATATTTCCCTGGTTTTGGTATCGGCAAATTTGCCGTCTTTATTGCTATGTCCGGGTGATATAGCCGGGATTGGATGGACAAGCGTATCCCCTCAAACAGGGCCAATATTTGGTCGTTATTATCACAGAACTCTACACGAACATCGTAATTCCCCTCTGCATCTGCCAGGCGAACGTAAAGAGACAAGCCAGGATGTACATACGGGAAAGCGGCAGCGCGGATCCTGTCGAAAATCCCTATGGCGCTCCACTTGTTGGTGCCCTTTTCCTGAATAAGCATATCTGCAATGAGAAAAGATATAATCTCTGGTTTTACCGGCAGCATTCCAACCTCTTTTTTAATTAAATCAAAATGATTATTCTGCATAATTATCTTATCGTTGTTTTGGATAATATCAATAAAATATTAATAAGGGTTTTTACCTGTTTTGATATTTTTTTATCACCTGATACGACATAAGTATGACATGGGATAGGAGAGATATCCCCCCACCCCCTCTTAGCCCCCCTGTCCGATACACACTATCTGATGCCTTTTATTATGTATGTTATTTTCTTGGAAACGGCTTGATAAACATAGTTAAAGGAAGTATAAAAAAAGGTGAAGAAAGGCCGTAAAATATGGGCATAACAACGAAAAAAGCCGAGACGTTTCAAATCCTTCACAACTCCGGCAAGTCCATGGGCGAGGCTTATAAGCTGGCTGAATCCAAGGGAAATTCAGTGATTGCGCCTAATAATCCTGAGGGAAAAATCAAGCAGCACGCCTTGACGGACCCCAAGCTTTTGAAGATTTCAAAGAAGGTGGCAAAGCATGACATGGATATTGCAGAGCAGGTTTTAAGGTCTCGTGACAATGACCCTGAAATTCAAAAGTTGTGAGTAAAGGCGGCAATGCAGATCCTTGAAGGCCCGCAGGATCGTATTGAGCCGAAGAAGAACCTGAATCTCAATGCAAATGTCAATAGTTACGTGGATGCCGGCCCAGTTGACCTAAGCGCCTATCGCAACCCAAAACCACTTTATGAAAAATAGCCTGGTAATGCGTTACGGTTATCGTGGTAACATGCGATAAAAGAAAACTATGACTATTTGAGAATATTTAAAGAGAGGATTAAAGATATACCGCTCGTAATGGAATTTAGGAACTATTACTGGCATAACGAAAGAGGTCTGTCATTTCTCAAAGAGAACAATATTGGATACTGTATCGTTGATGAACCAAAACTCAAAGGTCTTATGCCGTATAATCCAACGACAACAACCGGCCTGGGATACTTCAGGTTTCACGGTAGGAATCCGAATTGGTTTCATGCATCCGTAGCAGAACGATACGACTATCTGTACGCTCCCGATGAGTTGAAGAGTTTTGTACCCGACATAAAGAAAATATCCGGCACTATCAGTAAGACCTTAGTTATGTTCAATAATTGCCACGCAGGAAAGTCGGTTAAAAATGCCATTGAGATGTTAAAGTTAATTAAGGAATAGGGTATTTCCAACCCTACAAATGGATAGATGATTTTTAAAAATAGGTCTTCTCCCTTTGGTGTAGAAAGGGTTGTCTGCAAGGAACGCCAGTTCCTCTTGTTTTACCTTGTTGCAACTCGGACAAAAAATGCGTCGAACCTCACGTTCGATGTACACGTGCTCATTGCCGCAGGATAGATCGCGAACTTATCTATCCTTGCTGTCGTAGAAAGTGTTGTGAACCCAGTTGCATATGCCGCAAATAGTTTTTTTCCTCCAGGGAGAGCTTTATCACTAAGGCGTTGGGATCACCAAAAATGCCTGATACCCTGCGCTGCGGTTTAAAACCAGGAAAGTGATATGCATCACACCGCGACCGTCTTTTTCTCATGCAGCTTTATATCACATTTTTAAATGCCAAAACAAGCATAATACACGGTAATTTATGGGGGTCTACGACTTTTTCCTCTCGTTTTTGCCCACCCGATTAGGAGAAGACCCATAAATATTATTGTATAGGAATTTTCATTTTATTTGAGCGGGTTGCAGGGTGGCTTGTTTGTCCATGTTGTTTGAATATACACACGGATTTAGAATGTATCACACGGACAAACAAAGTTTGTCCGTGCCACCCTGTAATCGAGGACATAACGTGATCCTGTCCTCACATTCCCCGTAAATACCTGCTATTGTCCAATCCACAACTGACAATATCTCTTCAAACCTCTCTTCCCTTCCTTCTTTCCACACTCGACTCCTAACGATGCTTATACTCTCCATTAACTTTACAGCATCTTTCGATAGAAAACGAAGTGTCTGAACGAAAACTATCAAAAATGTCATTCGAGCGGAGTAAGAAATCTTTTGAGTATTGAAATTGTGGGGTTTGAAGATTTTTCCTTACGGTCGAAATGGCAAAAAAATGTCCTTTCGTCCCGGCACTAAGTATTTTGCTATACTGCTATCGTGATTTTGCACTCATCAGAAGTGCCCCATTTTCCGGTTTTGGGTTTTTACTTAAATCCCGTTTTAAGCAGTAAAATCGTAACTATTCAGCGTACTTTCGCTCACAAACACGATGAGTGAACAAAATATTGATTCTGTAATCCCGAAGGGATGTCATTATTATAGC
>NZ_MJUW02000056.1 GCF_001753675.2 Candidatus Brocadia sapporoensis
TTTCTGTAATGGTCTTTTCATGTTCTCTCATGCACCCCAGTTTAGCTTATTTAGCTCTGTTTGTCCAGTAATATTTGTGGGACATGCTAAGCTCAAGAGGGGAGTATAAAAGCCCCCTCTCAAGAGAGTATTGCGGACATGATCATGGAGCGGCTTAAGGCATTTGACGCCGCCATCGATGCCAGCGAAGTCCTGGAAATCGATGGCCTGTCCATTGACGGCCAACCGTGCAACGAGATCACGCAGGAAAGCCGGGTGAAGGTGATCAACCACCGGAGCGAGATGGCATACGAGGTGGAGATCGACACGATCATCAGCACGCCTTTGGACGACCTCGTAAATGCCCTGGAGACGGGGGAGTTTGTGAAGCTGTACGGGGTGACCAGGATTGTCGGGTATTACAGCAGAATATCTAACTGGAATTCCAGCAAAACCGCCGAACTAGCGGATCGCAGGCAGGGAAACTACTGGGAAAGCAAACGGGTCAACACGGAGAAGATTGGTTTATTACACGAATAATGTTTTTTGGGGTGGCATGGACAAACTTTGTTTGTCCATGTTACCCTGAATGAGGACAAAATGACAGACAACGTAAATCATCCGCAACACTACAAAGGTAACGGCCTGGAGGCAATTGACGTGATAGAAGCCTTCGGCCTGGGATTCTATCTGGCCAATGCAACAAAATACATACTCCGGGCGGGCAAGAAGACAGAAGACCCGTCAACGGACATTAAAAAGGCCATCTGGTATCTCAATCGGTTTTTGGAGGGCAGGAAAGATGGAAAACCTGCGGAATGAAAGCAGCGGAATCATAAACGCACTGGAAGAAGATCTGGAACGGCTGAATTTTATCGCGTGGTATTCAGCAGCCACGCCGGAAGACCTGGAATTGGCCAGGCAGAACAACGCGGAAAAGCTGGATGAATTGATCGTAAAGTATAAACACAACCTTGAATTGAATTGCCTGGTATATGGCCGCTAAAAATACAAAACACCTGGTATTAAAGGCATTATTCGCCGAGGCAGCAAAATATGGTATTAGCCAGGAGACACTCCGGGAAGATATAGCGCCATGCGTCATCGGCAAGCGGCTGAGTGATGCAAAGGTGCAGGAAGTGGCCAGGGTGCTGGACCATATTAAGGCATTGCATGGCGTGCCTTACACCCCCAAACCCACCGCCGGCGGGGGGCAATGGAACCGGTATGAATCCAGCAAAGCAGGGCTGCTGGAAGAGGTGAAGGATCTGGCCGTTGCCAGGTTCGGACAGGATTTTGTCGTCCCGCTCAATAACCTCTGCGCCCGGTTTGGCGAGAGTGATGGTTACCGCAAGATGCGTGTTTCGGCGTTAAAGGAAATCAAACGGCGTTTGAAAGAATTGCAAAGGGATGATCCACGGGGACAACAATTTCCTAAAGGTGAATGATGACGAACTGGCTGAATGACATAAAAATCGAGCAACTGCCCGCACAGTACCAGGACATCGTGCGCCATATCGGGCTGGAAAACACCGTAAAACTCGCAGGATACTACAGCAAGCTGGGATTCTATTTTTCCGAGATAAAGCCGGGCGAGCCTTTCTGCAAAGAATACCAGGAAATGGCCGGACAGATCGGCACTGAGAACACCTTAAAGCTGGCCAGATATTTTAAAGGCGAGCTTATCTATTTTGCCGGGCTGGAAGAGGTCATACGGCAAAAGAAGTACGAATATATCGTGCAGCATTTCAAAGGCGATAATCATAAGGAACTCGCACGCGCCACACACTATAGCGAACAATGGGTCTACGAGATCCTCTGGCGGGAGCAGCAGAAGAAACGCATGGCGGCAAAGCAGTTGAAATTGTTTTAATTGGCGGGGGATAAAGGAGGAAAAATATGGCACTACGGGGATTCATCATAGCGTTGTCTTTTTGTGCGGCATTCTGGTTTCTGGTGTACTGGATATTCTTTGCGTGAGCCACAATCGCGGATTGTGGACGCTGTTTTGTAAAAACCTTTATGGGAGGAATGACAATGTTGGAAAAAGCAGGAGAAAAACGGTTGGAAGACCGTGTAATTGAGCTGCAGGGGAAACCACCCTGCATGCTGGACAAAGACCTGGCAAGGATTTATGGGGTAGAGACAAGGCGACTCAACGAGGCACGGGAAAGGAATCCCAGGAAGTTTGTTGAGGATGTGGATTATTTCCAGCTTACACAGGACGAGGTCAAAGCTGTCGACCTCGACTGGAAAGGTGGCCATCTGCCTTATATCTACACCAAGCGGGGCGCCTATATGTTTGCCACGATCCTGAGTACGGATGAGGCAATACAGCAGGCATTGGCAGAGTTTGAAACCCTCTCAGAGTTCCCGCGTCCGGGACGCAATCGCGGATTGCATGGACGCCATTTCACAAAAACCATTAGTACAGGAGGAATGACAATGTTGGAAAAAGCAGGAGAAAAACGGTTGGAAGACCGTGTAATTGAGCTGCAGGGGAAACCACCCTGCATGCTGGACAAAGACCTGGCAAGGGCTTATGGGGTCGAGACAAGAGCACTAAATCAGGCACGGGAGAGAAATCCAAAGAAGTTTACGGAAGGGGTAAACTTCTATCAACTCACAAAGGAGGAGGTCACCGTTTGTGATCACCTTGGAGAAGCCGATAAATACAGGTCGTCGCTGCCTTATGTTTATACCGAAGAGGGCGCCTATATGTTTGCCACGATCCTGAATACCGATGAGGCTATAAGGCATGCAATGGCTATTGTAAAAGGCTTTTGCACCTATTCGCTGCTTATGGAAGAGGTTAAGTCGGGCAGGATTACCCTAAAGCCGAATCCGCAGCCGGAGAGAAACGAAGTCGTCTTTGAAAACATGAGGAGGGAGTTGCTGGAGCGGTCGCCACTCTGGAGGAAGATCCTTCGGTATAAAGGGCTTGGCCTGAACCATCATGAGATTGCACTGCTAACCCATAAACAGATAGCCACCGTCCGGAGAAACGTCCGCCGGATGGAGGCTTGCGGTCTCCTTGTGCCTCCGCAAAATCTGCCGAAACTCCAGAAGTGCGTGGAGTATTTCAAAAACCGGTTGAATTAGGTCTTTGGCAACTTTTTATTATAAGGTTAAACCCACCCCTGACCCCTCCCAGGAGGGGACTTCCTTTGAATCCTCTCCCAAGAGGGGAATAAGAAAATTCTAAACCGGCTTAAAAGACATCTCCCCCAAAATCGTAGTACAATTCCCTCGTCATTCATCTCCTGTTCCGTGTTGGGCTTCGCCCAACACGGAACTTTTTTAAAAAAAATTTTTTGGGAGGAAAAAAGCCGTGCACGCCAAAACCCGTTTCCCGTTGTTCGTATTTCTTAGCATCCTGTGCATCTGCGCCATAAGCCTTTCCGGCTGCAAGGAGAGGCGCAAGGCGCTGGTCACGGCGCATACCGCGGTGGGGCAATTGCTCGCGTCCACCAAAGATCAGGCTAAATCACTCTATGCACAAAAGGTGATTAATCAGCAGACCTATAATTCCATCCGCATCAACTGGCTCCGGGCTCAGTCGGGCTACATAAAAGCGTCAGATGTCCTGGAGAAGATTATCGATACGGATTCGGCGGATATAACGTCCTACACGGAGCTGATCACGCAGGTCAGCACGATTCTTTCCGATATAGGGCTATGGCTGGATGAACCGCCAGCGCAAAACCCACAACAAACAGAAGGAGGCAGCACGAATGAACCCGGCGTCGATCGTACAGTTAATTACCCAGCTCCTGCCACTCATCACGAACCTGGTAGCGGAGATTCAGAAGTCGCAGGCGCTGAACGAGCAGGACAAGGAAGCGTTGAAAAAGTCGGTCAGGGATATGAAGGAAAAAGTGGCGTCAGCGACCTGGGAAAGCTGAAGGTCGTGTCTGTCAGCGAAGCCACGTACGGCGCCAGCGATTCAATCCGGATCTATGGCATCACGGAAATGGTCAAAGAGGTGCTCGTATGGGTGTCCGTTGGCAGTATTGTGTATACCCTGGACGGCAGCGAGCCGGTTTTGACCGATGGGGTGTCGTCTCTGGCAATATCCCAATGCCTTACTCTTGATGCGGCACAGGCGACCCGGTTCCGGGCAAAGGCGTCGATGTCCGGCACGCGGTTGCATGTGATGATATTGGTGTCGTTATAACTAACCTGGGGGCATAATAATGGGCGATGATTGTAGTGTGTCGAAATACTGCGACGTGGCGTTAAAGCTGGAAGAGATACACGGCGAGATCAAGAGCCAGCTCAGCTCCGGGAATGAGATCATGAAGGCAATGAGGGCGTCTCAGGAAGCCTTTGCGGATCGGGTGGAAAAGATTGTTGAGAAACAGGACCAGCGCATCGTTTCCATGGAAAAAAAAGTATGGTACGCGTCGGGTGGCATGTCCGCTGGGGTTGCGGCAATTACCGCGGCCATCGCAAAGTTCTTTGGAGGAGGAAACGGGTGAATAGGGACCGGATTTTCAAACAGGGGTTGATTGCGCACAAGAAAGACCGGCTTGCCGAACTGGAGATCAAGGCAGACCGGTGTCGTAAGGATATTAATATTTACCTCTTTTCCTATGAAGGGATTAAGGGTATGGAGTTCGATAAGGCACGTCAGGCGTTTGAAGACCTGAGCTGTGCTGTGGATGAATACAAGGTGCTCAGGGAAGAGATGCGGCGTATTGAAAATGAATTATGATTACCCGCTGCTGGACACGCTGGAAAATTGCGGGATTGATCTGGTGGCATATGTTGTCGACCGGGATTTTAAAAACGCCATGCAGTATATAGAAAAAGACGATCTGGTGGGCTATGGGGTTCTGGGGCTGCTTAAGGCAGCCAGGAAGTATGATCCGGCAAGAGGCGTCAGCTTTGTGACATTTGCATGCAAAAAGGCGCGGCAAGCCATCATGAGTTTTGTGCGGCAAAAATGCCAGAAGGCAAACATATCCTTAAACGCCTTAAACCTGAACCCGTATGACAATACGGATTTGTTCGCGGAATACGATGCGGAAGATGAAATGGCCTATGTCCGGTGTGTGGTTAACGGGCTGCCCGAACCACACAAAGGGTTTGTCGGGATGTATTATCTCGATGAAATATCGGTAAAAGAGACGATGCAGGCGACAGGATTGAAAAGAAATGCGCTATTCCGGCTACGGACACAATCCCTGGCTCTGTTGAAACTAAGGATAGGGAATAATCCAAGATAAAGAGTGGCGAGTGGACAGTGGACAGTGGACAGTGGAGAGCCACTAACCACTAACCACTAACCTAACCCCTCCCGGGAGGGGATTATAGAATATGAGCAAATTCCAGGACTATTACAAAGATGCAGAGCGCCTGTCGGTAAAGGAAGGCAAGACACAGCGTGAGATATCCGAGCTGCTCGGCATCTCGGAAAAGACGATCTCCCGATGGTCGTCCGATGGCGAATGGATGCGGCAGCGCAAGGAATATCTGGTATCCACCCGCACCGGCCCTGCGGACAAGCTGAAGAAGACGCTTATAGAAATGCTGGAGCAGATTAATCCGCGGGACATCCTGGAAAGCACGAGGATAACGGACCAGATCACAAAGATCATTGCCGCAATCGAGAAGATTGAAGGCGGCAGGGACGTGCTGGGCGCTACGATCGAGACAATGGACAGGTTCACCAGATACCTCATGCGCGCTGAAGAAGACAAACAACTGATCGGAAAGATATCGGAGCGTATCCACGGATTTTTCGAAGAAACGAGAAGAATGTAGGTCAATACGGTCTATAGGGCATATAAGGCCAATAGCTCAAACGGAGCACGAAAAGGCCTGTTCAGGGAGGAGCCGATCGATTACTGCGTCCGCTCCTCCCCCTTAATCCCGTGGGAAATACTATGATAATCAAAAAATTCTCCCGTCGCGAATACGAACTCAGGGCAAAAGAGATCATCGCCCGCATGAAACAGGAGACTACGCCCTTTAAAGACAACTCCGAAAAGGCGAAAAAGGAGCGTATTGAACGGGCAAAGAAAGACCGTCTCTGGTTCTTTGTGACCTATTTCCCCCATTATTTCTCCAAACCCTTTGGCGATTTCCACAGGGAGTGGAACACCCTGGCCGACGTGGCTGACGAACCGGTCTTTATCGCTGCGCCCCGTGAGCATACCAAATCGACATTCTTCACCCTGGGCGTGCCGGTGCATGATATCTGTGCGGGAAAGAGGCATTTTATCCTGATCATCTCCGATACGGAAGACCTGGCTGCCGACTTCTCCCAGTTCATACAGCTTGAACTGGAGGAAAACGAGCGGATTAAGCAGGACTTCGGCGATCTGACTAACCAGGGCAACTGGGAATCGAAGGATTTTATTACGAAAAACGGCATCCGGGTAAAGGCGCGTGGACGTGGACAAAGGGTCAGGGGTCTCAGAAACCGGCAATACCGCGTGGATCGCATTGTGATTGACGACCTGGAAAACGATAAAAACGTTAAAAACCCGCGGCTGATTAAAGAAGGGATTGACTGGCTGCTGGAAGCGGTGATCAACACCCTGGCAGAAGGTGGATCCATGACCATGATCGGGACGTTACTCTCAAAAAAGAGCGTCCTGGCGCAGATGATTGCGATGAAGGAAGAGGTTCCGGTTACAAACCTGAACCCGCATAAGGATAAAGGGGTGGGTGAAAACCCCCGTTTTATTTCGCGTCTCTACAAGGCCCTGGGCGATGACGGCAAACCCCTCTGGCCTGGCGGATGGACAAAGGAGCGCCTTACGCAGAAGAGGAAGCTGATTGGCTCCATACGGTTCAACAAGGAATACCAGAACGATCCGAAAGACGACGAAGGGTTATTCCGTGAAGAATGGATACGGTACTACCATCCCGAAGAGGTAATCGGCAAAACCCTGCGAAAATACGCAGCCATTGACCCGTCTATGGAATCAGGGGCATCCAGCGACTACAAGGCCATCATCACCATCGGCATCGATCTGGAAGGCATTATCTACGTCCTGGACGCATTCATCCGCAGGTGTTCGGTGGATACCATGGCGCGGGTGGGCTATAGCCGGTATGAGGAGTATAACCCGCTTGTTATGAGCATGGAAGAAAACGCCCTGGGCGAGTTTGCCAATAGCCCGTTTCTGCTTGTCTCGCGGGACAAGAAATATCAGTTGCCCTTAAAAGGGATAAAACAGACGATTTCAAAGGAGGCCAGGATCGGCAGGATATCGCCCCACGTGGAGCGCGGGCTGGTCAGATTCAGAAAAGGGCAGGGCGATCAGGACTTGCTGATCGAGCAGTTAATCTATTTCCCCTCGTCTGCGGTCAATGACGACGGCCCCGATGCCCTTGAGGGCGCCATTGACCTGGCTGAAAAAGGATCCGGCGTGATTGAATATCAGTCCACCGGCAAAAGGCGGCCATCGATGGGCAGGGAAATGGCGAGATTTACAGCATAGGTCTTATAAGACTTATAGGACATATTTTATGAAAAAACCAATAACCGACGAAATAACAACCATCAGAAACGATATAGTCATGGACTATATCGGCAGAACGGCGCTGAATCCCGACTCGCTGCTGAGGCTTGAAGGCAGCGGAAAAGGAATTGAGGTATATGAAGACCTCCTGCGCGATTCAGAAGTCAGCTCCGCGCTGCAAACAAGGAAACTGGCTGTGGTGGGTAAGGAATGGGAGATCATCCCGGCGTCCGATGACCCCGAAGACGTGAAGATAGCGGACTTCGTAAAGGATGTATTCCTGGGCTTTGGCTATGACGATACGCGCAGGTCGCTCTTATCCGGGATTGTGCTGGGGTATAAGCCCGCTGAAATCCTGTGGGAATATTCTGAGGGCGACGTCTGGATTAAGGACGTTGTCGGGAAGGCATCCCGGCGCTTTGTCTTTGGCCTGGACGGTAATCTGCGATTGCTCACCCTGCAGAACATGATCGAAGGCGAGGAGCTGCCCGAACGGAAATTTATCGTGTACCGGAACGTCTCTGATAACGGCAGCTATTATGGAGACGGGCTTGGCAGGAATCTGTACTGGCCGGTATGGTTCCGTAAGAACGGCATTAAATTCTGGGCAATCTTCTGCGATAAATTCGGCTCGCCAACGGCGATCGGTAAATATCCACCCGGCACCCCAAAGGAGCAACAGGACAAACTCCTGGACGCCGTTGAGGCGATACAACAGGAATCCGGCATTAAGATACCCGATACCATGACCATAGAACTTCTGGAAGCGGCACGGACGGGCTCTATAAACACCTATGAAACGTTTTGCGCCTACATGGATAAAACGATCAGTAAGGTATTGCTGGGCCATAGCGCGGCGACAGAATCCACACCAGGCAGGCTGGGGAACGAGCAGCAATCGGTGGATATACGGAAGGATTACATCAAGGCCGATGCCGATTCATTGTGTGAGTGCCAGAACAAGACGCTTATCCCCTGGCTGGTGGACTATAACTTCCCGAACGTGAAGGCGTATCCAAAGGTATGGATCCGCACGGAAGAGGAAAAGGATTTAAAGCCGCTTGCCGACCGAGATTTGATATTAGTCAGGGATTTGCGCCTGCCGGTGACGAAGCGGTATTTTTACGAAACCTACGGCATTCCGCAACCGGAGGACGGGGATGAATTGGTTGAGATGCCACAAACACAACCTCCTTTGTTCCCCTTTGTTAATGGGGAGAGACAACCCCCTTTGTCCCCCTTTATTAAGGGGGATTTGCAGAATCAGCAATTTGGTGAATCCAGGTGTCCGCACTGCTTTGCCGGTAATAATTCCTCCTACCAGAGGGATAGGGGGTTGTTTCCTGATCAACAGACAATTGACGATACCATAGAGTCCCTGAAACCCGCAGACCTGCAGAAACAGATGGAAGGGGTATTAAAACCCATCATCGACATGATCCGGAGCGGATTAGACTATAACAAGATTCTGGAGAATCTTGCGGAGGCATATCCTGATATGGAGGACAAAGGTCTGGACGATATGCTTACGAGGGCCATCTTCGTAAGTGAACTCTGGGGGAAACTCAATGCCGGACGCTGATCTCATGTACGCCATAGGATTGCCGCCGGAAAAGGCGATTGAATATTTTAAGGCAAAGGGGTACCAGATCACCTGGAACTGGTATGAAATGCTTAACGAGGCGCACGCAAAGGCATTCACGGTGGCAAAGGCTATGAATCTCGATATCTTGCAGGATATAAGGGGTATGGTGCAGAAGGCTCTGGATGAAGGCATTACTTCTGATACGTTTGTAAAGGAACTGGAACCCACCCTGAAGGCAAAGGGATGGTGGGGGAAAGTCATGGGTGAGGACGGGAAAGAGGTTCAATTGGGATCGCCCCGCCGTCTGAAGAATATCTACCGGAACAATCTCCAGTCTGCTTACATGGCTGGCAGATACCAGGCGTTTATGGAAAATGTGGATGACCGGCCCTACTGGCAATACGTGGCGGTGCTGGATGGCAGGACGCGTCCTGCCCATGCACAGCTTCACGGAAAGGTCTTCCGGTATGACGACCCGTTTTGGAACGACTTTTACCCGCCTATTGACTGGGGATGCAGGTGTCGCGTGAGGGCGCTGGACCATGAGAATGTACAAGAGCGTAATTTGCGGGTTGAAAAGACGTCTCCGGAGAATCTGACAACGGAAGACCGGATTATGCCTATGGGTATACAGACCTCCGTGGGACTGTATAAAGACCCGGTAACCGGAGAAAAGACCGTGACCGGCAAGGGCTGGAGCAATAATCCCGGCGCCGCGTGGCAAATGGACGTGATGGCTTATGAGAAATCGCTGGAATTGCCCCCGAATATCCGGCAAAAGTTTATCGGCGAGATGGCCAGGGCGAAGATACACCAGGAGATGTTCCCTTCGTGGGTGGATGGGATACTCGCGAAGCAAAAGGCGAAGGGTTTTGCAATAACTGTTGGGTGGATGGATGACGTTTTATTGAATAAGCTTAGAGAAAAGGGAGCAGAGCCGAAGACGCCCGTGATCGTTACGAATGACAAAAACATCATGCATGCCATAAGAGATGCAAAAATTCTGAAAGAGGCCGCCCTGAGCGTTGATGAGATTAAGCGAATCCCGGAAGTTATAAGAAATCCTGAGGCCATTCTCTTTGATGCAGAAAAACAAAACATTCTCTATGTGTTTAGCTCAGGCACGGACGACAGGAAAAACAAGATCGTTGTGGAAATAAACTGGGATTTGAAAAAGAAGGGAGTCGTTAATTTTGTGAACACTGCTGGCAAGGTGTCTTTGTATAACCTGAGGGAGAAAAAATACACGGTGATAAAAGGAGTATTGGAATAATGCAGAATGGATGGCCGGCTTCTTCCCATCATATCGCTGCCGGTTGATACCCGGAAACGCCGTAGGCAACGCCGAAAATTTCCTACTGTCATCCTGCACTATTCCTAAAAGAATTATATCACACCTATGATTGAAATCAAGGTAGAAGACGGAGAGGTAAGAGGGTTATTAAACCGGCTGTCGGGACGCATGCAGAATCTGAGCCCGGTCATGCGGGCCATATCCGGAATTATGCACGACGCCGTTGAAGAGAACTTTGAGCGGGAAGGGCGTCCGAAATGGAAAAAACTGGCCAAATCCACAGAGGAGCAGAGGGCGAAAAAGGGAAAATGGCCCGGAAAGATACTCCAGCTAAGCCAGGGTGGACTGGCTGCCGCCAATACGCAGGGATACAACAATCATTCGGCCTGGGTAAGCAACAACAAAGAGTATGCCGCCGCTCAGCAGTTCGGAACGCGCCCGTTTATTATCCGTCCCAAAAACAAACCATACTTGCGGTTTCAGATCGGGGACAAATGGGTAACGAAGAAAGAGATACATCATCCGGGCATACCAGCCAGGCCATTTATGAAACTGACGCCAGGCGATCTGGAAAAGATAAAACAAAAGATTGGAAGTTACCTTGTGGATGGCAATGTATGATTTGGGATGCAGGGATGGCACATTTAAATGCCCCAACGGCTTCCCTTGACATGTTCAAAAACTGTCAAGAAAATGCCCTGCGTGTCTAGATCGATCAAAACGCTCCGGAGGGCTTATAAGGGCTTTAAATGCGTTTTTGCGGTTTTTGGATTTCGGATTTTAAATTCAGGAGGAATGAATGATGATTACAAGTCCATCAAAGGCGATTAAACAGGAATGCTATTGATGTCTTGGTGAGGTAAGAGGCAGGACGTGTCAAAGCAAGATTTGTAAGTTAAACGACAAATCCCTATCGAAATTGAAACGGATAAAGGCGCATTGTATGGATTGCGTGGAAACCAAACAAGAAGTGAAAGATTGCACGGGAAGGCTTTTGCACGAGACACGACTTTACTATCTGCATCCGTATCGTTTTGGGACAAATCCTAAGCGAAAAGGTATTGGAAACAAAAACCCATGCCTGGACGGGCTAAGGGCTTTCCAAAAACATGAACTCACGAAGACTTGACAGGGTGTCAAGATTGTCAAGAAAACGGTGTGGCTGGTATCGGGCGCTTGGGGTATTCCGAAGTGTTTTGGTGGCGTTTAAATGCGTTTTAGTTCGAGCGGTATAAAACAGGGGTTCAAATTGTAAAGGAACCCGCATGAAATAGAATAGAATGAAATCGTTAGTGCAGAGACGCACGGCCGTGCGTCTGTACTATTTGAGGAGTAATTGATGCAAAACACAGAACAGTGGATACCGGTTTTTAAGACCGGCACGCATACGGATTCAGCAGGCAATGAAAAGACCTGGACGGATGCAGACCTGGATAAGATCGCTGCAAGTTATCATCCGGCAGGGCACGAAGCTCCGGTCGTTATCGGGCATCCGAAAGACAACAGCCCGGCTTTTGGCTGGGTGGAAGGGTTAAAACGGGAAGGAGATATCCTCTACGCTAAATTTAAAGACCTTGTGCCCGAATTTGTGGATATGGTGCGCAAGGGGTTATTCAAAAAGCGATCCATCTCACTGTATCCGGATTTGGGATTAAGACACGTGGGGTTTTTAGGCGCCGTGCCACCGGCAGTGAAAGGACTTCCGGACGTGGCGTTTAACGATAAAGACGGGATTATTATTGAATTTGGCGATTGCAAGACATGTAAGGGCTGTGAACAATTAAACAATTTTTGCGCAACCGTAGAGGCGCACAGCCGTGCGTCTGTACAAAATGCGGGAAAGGAAGTGAAGATGAAGTGGTTTGAGTGGATGAAGAAAAAGGCCGCTGACGAAGGGGTGACGATTGATGATGCCCAATCGTTCAGCGACGTAGAGACGCACGTTCGTGCGTCTGTACCGGCAGCGGTGGATATTGAGGCCGAGGTGGCAAAGAGGGTGAAGGCGATGGAGCGGGAATTTGCCGAAAAATTAGCCGCAGAGACGCAAGGTCTTGCGTCTCAAAAGGCAGCGCTGGAGACGGAAAAGGCAAAGCTGGCGGCTGCGAAGGCTGAAAAGGTAAAGGCGGATATCAAAGATTTCTGCGAGGGGCTTTGTAAAGAAGGGAAACTCACCCCGGCCATGACGAAGCACGGCATGGGGATGCAGACCTTTCTTGAGCGGATTGCGGAGATCGAGGCACCGGTTGAGTTTTCTGATGGCGATACGAAGAAAACTCAAACGCCGTTCGACTTTATGACGTCTTTCCTCTCGTCTTTTAAGAAGCAGATCGAGTTTGGCGAGGTTGCCGGTGCGGATAAGGATATCGGCAGAAAAGGCAACGCAGGTGAAAAGATCGCCGTGCTCATAAAGGACAAGATGGAGAAGAATAAGGACATGTCTTACAAACTGGCATTTACTGAGGTGCAGAAAGAGCACCCGCAATTGGTGCACGAATACAAGGAGGATTTATGGCAATAGAGAACCGGTGTATAGACGTGACGTTTGAGGCCGGAGAAGACCTCTCAAACGATCAGTTTCGTATTGTAGTCCTGGCAAGCGGTAAGGTGCGCAGGCCGGACTCCTCATCTGAAATCCCGCTGGGAGTGCTGCAAAATGCCCCGGCATCCGGCGAAGCTGCCGTTGTAAGGCTTATAGGGATAAGCAAGGTGCAGCTGGGAGAGACGGTGGCGGAGAACGAGTGGGTAAAGCTCGAGTACTCAAGCGCATCGGACGCTGGCAAGGGTCTGGATGCAGATGGAGCTCTTGACCTTGCCGTAGGAAGGTGTCTTGCCGGTGGGGATGAGGATGAACTTGGCGAGGTATTACTTTCCGGTGCGGTTCATCAGGTAAACGCAGTATCGTAACTTAAGGAGGACTTATGGCAACAGAAAATGGAGTACTGGATTTGTCGTTCGAGGCCGCAGAGAGCCTTACGAATGACCAGTACCGGTTTGTGGTGTTGACAACCGATAGTCCGGCAAAGGTACGCAGGCCGGACGCACAGAATGAAATCCCTTTTGGCGTTCTGCAAAACGCCCCTGCCTCCGGCGGAGCCGCTGTGGTGCGCAGGCTTGGAGTGACAAAATTGCAGGCAGGTGCCGCGTTAACGAACAACACCTTTGTGCGCATTGAGTACAATGACGCAGCAGACGCAGGCAAGGCTGTGCCCCTTGTGGCGAATGAAGGTTATGCGGTGGGCCTGGTGGTTGGCAGTGCATCGGCTGAGGATGATTTGGCGACCGTGGATCTGATACCGGCAACGCCGGGAATCTAACAGCATAAGTCATATAGGACTTATAGGACTTATTTTTTGGGAGGAAGAACATGAAGAAGATTGGATATTTAGCAGGTATCCTGGCCATCCTGCTCATACCTGCAGGGGGTGCCCATGCCCAGAGCTATAAATTGATGACGACGGATGCCGGACAGAAGTTGTTTTTCGGATCAACAACGCTTGGCGTCGGATCAAAAACCGTAAATGTGTTGCCCACGGGGACGGTGACGTCGGCAGTTGCAGCAGTGTCGCAGGGTTTGCAATCAGGCACGGACACGGTACGGCTGGTCGTTACGAAATCTAAAGGCAATATCACGATACAAGCGTATTCAGCAGTGGGAACGAATACGTCGTCTACGGCAATTGTGGATTATATGGGCGTCGGAACGCCTTAATTCAGTTATTATTTTCAGGAGGGTAACACAATGACACAACCAAACACGCGGTCGCAGCTTGTTGCCGGGCCGCTGCAAAACGTAAGCATTGCATACCGCAACAAAAGCTACATAGCTGACAGGGTTTTTCCTATTATTGACAACGTGCCGCCGGATGCGAAGATTGCCCGATATCTCAAAGGCGCATGGTTCAGGGATGAGGCCGGGATTCGTGGCCCGGGTGCACGGGCAAACCGCGGGGGATATCCAGTGGATTACCTGGATATTTCAACCGTAGAATACGCTTTTGCAAAGGAAGTGACGGACGAAGACAGGGAAATTGCGAGGCTGGGCAATGCTCCACCGCTGAACCCTGATCAGGACGCTATAGAGTTTGCAACGGACAAGATAGATTTAAAAAAGGAGCGCAGGACGGCCGCCATTGTGCTTGGTTCTACCTGGTCTGGTGCTGCCGGTGAAGATGCGGATGGGAAATGGGCTGCCGGTACCGGAAACACATTCCTGGAGGACGTGAGGCTGAGGGTGGGAACGATACGCGCAAATACCGGGATGAAACCCAATGTCCTGGTTGTGGATTTTGGCACCTACAACAGCCTTAAAGAAGAGTCCACGGTCCTGAGCAAGATTCAATATACTGAACGTGCTGTATTAACAAAGGAGCTCCTTGCAGCCATCCTTGAGCTTGATGAAGTGCTTATCGGTGAAGCAATATACTCCACAGCGAAGGAAAAGAAGGACGGTACGGACTTTACGGCAAGCAACATTTGGGAAAAGAATGCCGGTAAAGGCTCCGCATTTCTCTTCTACCGTCCGCCAGTTGCAGGACTCAAGACCCTGAGTGCGGGTTATCAGGCCCGGAAGTCATATCTCCAGGGCGGAGGAAGGCGAATAACCACCTGGAGAGAACCGGCAGAACACCAGGATGTTTATGAGGTGGCCGAAGAGACGCACATCCTTCAGGTCGGAGCCGATCTGGGATTTCTCTGGTACGACACGCTTTCAACATAGGTCTTATAGGTTATATATGTCCTATTCCAATTTAACAGACATTGAAAAGCTGCTTCCGGAAACGGCAATCATTCAATTGACGGATGATGAAAATATCGGTACAGCAAATGAAACACGGGTAAATGAATCTATCGCACAGGCCGATGCGGAGATTGACAGCTATTGCGGGGGACGGTACACCGTCCCCTTTGCTGCCGTGCCAGATATTGTGAAGAAGATATCCGTGGACATCGCCATTTACAACCTCTATTCGAGAAGAGTTGAGGAGATACCGGAAACCAGGGCAGAGAGGTATAAGAATGCGATACGGCAATTGGGCGACATTGCATCGGGCAGGATATCCATCGGAGAACCCGGTAGTATTGTAACCGAGGCTGGCGGGGTGCAGACAAACACAACGATGGACGACAGGGTCTTTACGAAAGGCACGATGGTGAGTTTCTGATATGACATACTCTATAGCGCAAATCGAAGATTCGATTGTTGTATATTTGCAATCGTTCGCTCCGCTCAGCAGTGTTTGCAAGACGATCTCGTCATATCACGGAGAGATTGACGATCTCGTGTCACAGGCGTCGCAGCTCATTATTCGCTTGCCTGCCATTTACGTGCTCTATGGCGGATCCAATTTCGATGAGACGGCCAACCGCTCGTATGACGAGGAGGCGAGTTTTACGGTAATCGTTATCGCAAAGGATTTGCGGGGTAATGACAAGCTGCGGGCGGCCATATATCCGATCCTGGAAGATGTTAAAACACGCCTGACCGACAATGATCTTGGAATGGATATTGAGCCGCTTCATCCGGTGCGGATAGAGCCAACATTGATTACCAGGGCATTCAGTATTTATAGCTTCGACATACAGACGTCATTTTCATGGTGAAAGAAACCATCGTGAACGTTATAGATTCCTGGCATTATTTAGAAGCGTTTCTGTTTCTTATGGCGCTTTATATAGTGGTCCGTGCGTCTGTACGGTGTTTATTATTTTTATGGGAGGAATGAGATTATGTATCGCCTGAAACCTAATGTTCCGGATTTCGAAGTAGTTGACGGCCCATATGCCGGGCGGAAATATACGTCAGGCCAAATCTACAACGAAATACCAGCGGAAGAACGGCATAAATTTGACCCGGAATTTACTCCTTCTTTATTCCCCTCCGAAGGAGAACCATTGTCCCCCGCTGGCGGGGGTGCAGGGGGTGGAAAAAAGAAGAAAGTGGAGGTTAACCAATGACCAGGAATTATCTTGCCAATTATGACCTGCTGGCCGTCTCCGCAAATACAAAAGAAACGGCATTAAACACGGAACAAACCTTAGACACCTCGCTGCTCATAGACAAATCCAATATCCTGCAGTTAGACAAGCGCCGGGAGAGTAATTCCGATGAGCTGACCGGAAAGGAAGAGGCAGACACCGTCTACGACCTTGGCTCCCTCTCCGCGGCCACCCTCGATTTCCCGAAGGCGCAGGCTCAGCACTTTGCCTTTGGGCTTACTTACGGGCTGGGCACAAGAAGCACTGCGGGATGGGGCGGAGGCTATAAACACACCATAACGCCAACAAGCGATATCACAAACCCGACATTTACGGCAGCCATGCGCCTCGGCTCTACGATCCTTAAGCGCCGGTTTGCATCCAACATAATCGACACCCTGACGGCCACCTTTGAAAAAGACGCCTGGGCAAAGCTGTCTCTGGGCATCAAAGGCACGGGGAAGTATACCGATAACGTAACAACGGAAAAAGTAACGGCGGATTATAACGCCACCACCTTCACCCTTGCAGCCAATGGCGTGCAGGGAAGCACGGCAGCGCTGCGCCTGGACAACGTCCATAGGATAAGGGTGCAGGTGCCGGCGACAAACGAGTGGAAAGAGGTCGTGTATACTGTGGTATCCGATGCAACGCCTGCCGTGATAACCTTCACGGCGCCCGGAGGCGCAGCGACGCCCACTACGTATGAAATTATGTATGTGCCCACGGAAGCGGCATGGTGCACGTTCCCGGCCAGAGTGGTTGAACCACCGCTCAGGACGGCCGGACTTGTGTTTAAAATCGGCGGAAAGTGGGACGGTTCTGCATTTAATGGCGGGCGCACGTTAAGCGCCGAGGTTTCTTCCGTGGAATATAACCTGAATAATCAAATGCTGGTTGAGTTTCGCATCGGGGGAAACGATACTTATGCGAACTATATCCTGAGGCAGGGCAGGTTGCAGACATTGAAGCTGAACCGTGAGGCGAGGGATTTCATCCTGCAGCAGCACATGATCGATAATGAATATTTCGGCGTGCAGATCAACGCCGTGGGGGCTGAGTTTGAATCCGGCAAGAACTATTATGCCAATCTCGTGTTCCCGCGCTGCAACGTGCTCAAGGCCCCTCTGAGCGTCAACGGCAAGGTGCTGGCTGAGGCGGGGGATATTGCCGTGCTGGAAGATGACACGTATGGTTCCGTCTGGGCACAGGTGGCCAATAAAGTGGCCACGTATGGGGCGTAATGAAATGGGAAAAAAATACACAATCGGCAATAAAACCTATATCCAGAAACCGCTCGTCTGGGGGCAGATAAAGCAGATCATACCCCTGTTTCAGTCATTCACGGTACTGGAGCAGATTAATTATGCTTCCATTGCAGGCATTCTTGGCGACAATCTGTCAAAATTCCTTGCCATTGTGCTTACGGAAGAGGGGCAGGAGATCCGGAAAAAGAACCTTGACGAAGTGATTTCGGCAATTGAATATGAGATCACGGCCGAACAGGTCGTGCAAGTGGTGGAAGATTTTTTCGTCTGCAACCCGGCAGCGTCACTCTTGGAAAGGCTGACGGGGATCATGGCGGGGATGAAGATGCCGACTGGATCGAACCGGCAATCATCGCCCTTGCAGGCGGAGACATTATAAAAAGGGACGATATCCTTTGGCATTATACGCCTGAGGAATGCAAGCCCTGGCTTGAGTACCGGAGCCGTGAAATATTGTTCCGCGAGTCTGTGCTGGCGTTTATGGGAGCAGGAAATGACGGGAAGGCAAAGAAAAAGGGAAAGGGATGCGATGCCAGGCAAAAGGCTGTGTGTAAATATGAGTATGGCGAGTTCTTTGAATGGGCGTGCGGGAATTGCACTACCCGAAAATGAGAACGAATATTACAACAATAATCAGCGCAATTACGGGTGGTTCCTTGTACAGGTGGCGAAATGAAAGGGAACTGGCGTTGGCAGGTTGTTGCGGTTGCCTTTCTGCAGATATCCGGCGGCAATTGCTGAATGTCTGTTTGCAATGCAGCCAGGAGCGTAAGGCGCACAAAAAAGCGATAAAAAATATTGCTGGTCCCATAAGAAAAAGTATAACAGGAAAACAGATATGAGTCAACGAGTAGATTTAATCATCAGTTGTGTCAATAATACCAATAAAGCGCTCCAGGAAATTACCTCATCATTTCAGGGTCTGGCCGCAAAAGTTGCCGTGTGGAACTATTCATTTCAATCCGTTGCCGGCAATATCGGCAAGGCTTATGACCTGCTCCTGGCAAAGACCGTTGCCACGGGAGACGCCCTCTATAAAATGAGCCAGCGCACCGGCATGAGCGTGGAGGCGTTGTACGAGCTGAAATCCGTTGCTGAGTCCTCGGATATCGGCTTTGATGAGATGGGCATGGCAATTGGCGCACTATCCAGAAACCTGCTGGAGGCCAAGACCAAGGCTGGCGACGCTCGGGCAATATTTCAGACGCTCGGAATTGATACGGCAAAACCACTTGGGGACGTTATAAAAGACCTGGCGGTGCGATTCTCCCAAATGCGGGACGGCGAGGATAAAATGGCGCTGTCGATGCAGCTGTTTGGGCGGAGCGGATCGCAGATCATACCCGTGCTTAACGATATAGCGCAGGGAGGCCAGAACATTGCAAAGGCATTCTCCGAAGAATCCGCTTTGGCGGCCAATAAATTCAGCAGTAATATCGGCGCTTTAAAACGCAATATGAGCGAGCTGACATACGCCATTGGCAATGAGCTTATGCCGACACTCAATAAGATGTTTGACGTCCTGAACTCATCTGCGGTAAAAAGCCTTGCCCCGATATTCAATGCATTTGCCGCGATTGGCCTGGTAAACAAGGGCATCAATAAGGCGCTTGATTACACGATGGGCAGGGAGATCCCGGAAGTCAATGCCGCTATTGCGCCAGGGGAGCGGAAGTCGGTTGCGCCGAAAATAACCACGGAGAGTGAGCAGAAACAAATAAGCGATGACCGCCGCAAGTGGATGGAATGGGAATGGCAGTATGCCGATACCGTGGATAAGGCAGGGCAGGAAATCCTGGACAACTTAGACAAACGGGACAAGGCCGAGAAAGAGCACGCAAGGACACTCCAGGCAGCCCGTGAGGCTGAAATCCAATTGCAAATCAAAGAGATAGACCTTTCACAGCAAAACCTTGCTATAAACAAGCCCGAAGCCACGCGGCAGCGGGTGCAGCTATATAAGGAGCTCCAGAAAATACAAGAAGAGTATCTTGCCGGGCTGGACAAGGAGAAAGACCCTGCATCCTGGTACGCACAACAGAATGCTATTAACGAGACAAGGCAGGCACTTGTTGAGCTTAATCTGGCCATGAAGGAGCAGTTCGGCACGCTTTCGGAAGGCATGGTTTATGGTTTTGGAAAGTATATGCAGGACGCTAATACAGCCTTTCAATCGGGCGCTCAGTTTGCAAAAGACGCAGCCCAGGCAATGCATGATTCATTTCAGCAGGTTTTCTTTGACGGCCTGCAGCTTAAGTTTAAATCGCTGGGAGACTATTTTAAAGGCTTCCTGAAAACGATACAGCAGGCATGGGCAAAGGCCATGGCCGATATGATGAGCAAGGCAATGGGTGCTGGCTTTGATTGGCTTGGGGGCTTGCTGGGCATTGCAGGGGCCGGATTAGGCGGCGGGTTTGGTGGTGGAGAAAGCGGAGGACTTGCAATTTTTGGGCATTCCGGAGGAAGAGTTTCAGCAAATGGAATCATTCCCAGGTTTCACGCTGGCGGACTGTCCGGGGACGAAGTGCCTGCGATCCTGCAAAGAGGTGAATACGTAGTGAGCAGGCGTGGAGTCGATATGCTCGACAAGATTAATAATGGGCAATTCGGCGGGGGAAAAGACCCCGCCATGATTGTTCAACAAACAGTAAATTTTAATGTCTCGTCGCTGGACGGACAGGATTCAGCGCGAGTATTGAAGAATCAGGCTGGGACTATCCGGCAAATAGTCAGCGAGGGTATTCAGCAATCAAGGACATACGCCAGCCAGATAAGAGGAGGGTAGCGTGGCCGATTTCAATCGCATATTCAATCCAACAGAACATACCTACCCTGAATTTCCGACCGGCTTTGAGTCGTGGTCTATAAGCGGCAAGGCGCAATTTGACACGGCCTTGCAGGTGGGCAGGCAATGGACGGAGAAATACGGCATCATCCCGGCAAAAGACGCAAACGCAAGGTCTTTTTTTTCCTATATCAACGAACTGTATCACGCCAGGACGATATTTGACATAGTACACCTGGACATGCAGACTCCGGCAAATGCGCCAATTACCGGCGCTATTAGCGTAAATGGCGCTAATCAAACCGGCACAATGATCAACGTAACCAGTACGCTCAATAAGATCTTAAAAGCCGGAGACATTATAAAATTTGCCGGATTAAATCTTGTTTACAACATCAAGACCGACATGACATCGCCAACAGCCGGATCAATCAGCATATATCCGCCAATCTTTGCCGGTGGAAGCCCATCTAATGGTGCAACAATCACGATTACGGGGGTAAAATTCAGAGCTGCTTTAACCGGATCTCTTAAGATGCCTGCTCGCTCTGGCGGAACTACTTACTACGCCGGCCTGACTTTAACCTTTAGGGAATGCCCATGAACATTGTGTATCTGTTTGAATTTGATTTTTCAATCATCAAAGATATTACGGGCTTTGCTGACGCTGGCGGCGGGAATACGACTGTTACTTGTGTAGCGCACGGGCTTTCAAACGGAAACTCCTGCTCTATTCTCGGCACGGATGCCTTTGATGGAACATTTACCATTTCAAATGTAGCTGCGGATAGTTTCCGCATTGCCCGTGCGTATGTAGCTGGCGACACAAAGGGTTATCTGGATATTCCTCAGCCTGTTTATATTTGTACGGCGGCGCAAAATATTGTGTATGATAGTAAGACCTGGAGCGGTGTCGGCGGCAATATGGCATTCGACAAGGTATCGTCAACGAGCGATTTAAGCAGCTATGGGGTAAATATTACGTTGTCGGGCGTTGACAGGAGCATTATTGCTTTGGTGCTGCAAAAAAAATACGTGGGAAGGGTTTGTAAAATGTATCTGATGCAATATAAAGATGACGGAACGATAGACGGCACACCATTGCTATTGTTCTGGGGACTCATAAACGGAGGTTTCCGGATATCAGAAGACCTTACGAACGACGTCCCGACGTGCACGGTAGTCGCCAGGATGACCGACAGACTTGGCGAGATCGAGGTGATAACCGGAGTGCAGACAAATATTGCATCGCACCAGAGGATCAGTCCTGGGGACATGTTCTTCCGAAATGTACCTGGTTTGCGAACAAAAGAGATACAACTAAAACAGAAAATGAAAAAATGATAATCGATAAACATTACGAGCTTGTTAAATGGATTGACGGGTTGCTTGGCTGCAAATATCAATGGGGCAAGATTGATTGTGTTAGCCTTGCAATCGGCGGCATCCGAACAATATTCCCGGAGTCATTTGACGACCTGAATACGTGGGACACAAAGGAAGGCGCATTGCGTGAGTACACAAGGCACGGATCGCTTGTTGAGTATTTACAGAAACATGGCTGGCAGAAGATACCCAAAAATTATGTACAAAGCGGAGACGTTATTATATTGGACACAAAACCAATGCAAACGGCATCCGTAGCAATTGATGGTAAATGCCCTCTGATTGATCCCGACAAAGGTGTATATATGAAGTCTCTGTTTGAGTTGGATAACTGGCAGGCTTTCCGGTTTGTTGGAGGATAAATAATGCCCGCAGTAGTATGGATACCGATGGCAATAAGTGCTGGTATGATGATGGCGCAATATGCCATTCAAAAGTTTACGCAGAAGCCGTTAAAGCCTGGCGAGCGGAATATAACTGCCAGCATCACAGACACCCGTAAATACCTGTCTGTTGGTTATGGCAGAATCAAGCAAGGTATTGACATCGTATTTCACGCGGCTGATCCTGGTAATCAGCAAGTATATTGGTATATCGGCGCAATTGGCGTTGGCGAGATTGAGCATGTAGACGCCTTATATTTTGATAATAATAGGGCAGCTTCCTGGGCTGATGGACAAGATGCAACTTCGGCTGGAGCGCTGACTCCGTATGCTGGATTTATTAATACGGCCGCATACAAGGGAAAGTCTGCGCAAAATGCAAACTCTACGATAATAAACCTATTCCCCGATAGCTGGGACTCTAATTGCACGGGCAATTACGTTGCTTATTTTTTGGGTTCAATAAATCTGGATGCAAAAGTATTCCCAAACGGGTTACCGAATGATATTGGCGTGGTTGTAAAACAATTAAAAGTGCAGGACGTGCGGGATGGTTCCTGGCCGAACGCTACACCGGCGTATAGCACAAATCCTGTACTTGCAATTTTGGACTATTTCGTTGGCAAAAAGGATGCAAGGGGCAATAAGATTTATGGACACGGTGCACTGCCTGGCGAAATCGATACGGCAAGCTGGATTGCGGCCGCAAACTATTGCGATGAGCTTGTCGGTACTCCGGTAAGCGATCCTGTGCCGCCTGCTGTGAAATTGCTGAATGAATCCGGCAATCTAACCACAAACACCAAATACCGTTACAAAATAGCATATCGGGATGCAGGCGGAAATCATACAGCCGCAAGCAAAAAATCAAACCCCGTAACTACGACCGACAAAAAAACCAAAGTGAAGATTATTGTTCAGGCATGTGAGGCATCAACTATTACCAAGATTGATATTTACCGTAACGTAGCAGGAGATATGACTACGTTCAAGCTTGCTGGAACAATCGATAATAGCACCAGTGCGGGGGAGCTGATTTGGACAGATTCCGTTGCCGATGCGTCTTTGGGGGCTGCTGCACCTACGACAAATAACACTTCTTCCGGAGGCCAGCAACAAAAGCGATTTGAAATTGGCGGGCTGGTGCAAAACGAAAACGATGTTAAATCGAATATTGAAAAATTACTTACGTCGTGCCGGGGTAATATTGTTTACAATATGGGTAAATATTCCTTTTTCATCCGCAAGGCTGGTAGTGCTGTGGGCTTTGAAATAACCAAGGACAATATCGTGGGCAACTGGAGTTTTGAGACTCCTGGCATACAGCCGACCTGCAATCAGATTAAGGCATCCTTCACAAACCCTAAAAAGAAATGGGATACCGATTTTGTTTATTGGCCGGATTTGCGAAGAAACAATAAGTATCTTGCAGAAGACGCTATGCAGGAAAATGAAAGGACGATCGATTTATTATATACCACAAACAAAACAACCGCCTTGCAAATAGCGCAGGTTATTCGCAAAGAATCACGGCAGGGAATCAGGTGCAGTTGCATTTGTAATTATTCGGCAATTGTTTTGAAATATGGCGATATTGTGCCAGTGACATATGATCGGCTGGGTTGGTCGCAAAAGAAATTCTGGGTTACCTCAGTCGATTATTATCCGAACGCTACAATTGGCATTGGGCTTGAGGAATATGACGCCACGTGTTACGATTATGAGACGTTAAGCCTCGATACATCTGGCTCAGACGATACAGATCTTCCGGACATCAATGATCCTCCCGACAGCGTCAGCAAGGTGGTATTCCTTGAGCACAAGAATACGCAAAATGCCGATAGCGTGATTGACTTGTCGGTAACATATGATAATCCAACCTCGCCCTTTTGGGCATATTCAAACGTATACTGGAAACCTGAAAGTGACTCAAGACGAGTGCGATATTACAAATTTGACGACAACTCAAACAATTATGTAACGGATTGTGGTAATGATAGGGCGGATTTGACTTTATACGGCTCAGCTGAATGGACAACGGGAAAATTTAATTACGGAGTTTTGTTCGATGGCACATCCGGATATGCAAGTGCAAAGCCAGTTATTACCGAAGAGGTAACGGTGTCGTTCTGGTTTTATCGCAAGTCAGTGAATGCATCAAGACGTGACTTTTTGATTTATAATGGTACTGCTGTATCCAAAAGCGGTTTTTATATTTACTTTGAAACTAACTCTCACACGCTAAAGTACTATCTTGTAACTCAGACCAGCGGCGGAACGAAAACAGAACAAACTATATCCTACAATATGGTGGCATCTCTTAATGCCTGGCATCATGTCGTTTGCACTTACAGCATAAACACAGGCAAGCAACGTATGTTTATCAATAACGCATTTGCAGCCGGAGCGGGACATACGGCGGGAAATACCATCGTGCCAAACACCAATCCTGATTTATTGGTGGGCGCTACGGTTGGAGCTAATTATATTAATGCCATTATCGATAGCTTAGTCATCTACGATGAGATATTGGAGCCGGATGAAATTGATAACCTGTACAACAATCGCCCGGTTTATTTGGACGTTCGCAAAGTCAGGCATTACAAATTAACTGAAGGTAGCGGAACCCTCTTATGTGATAGCGGCAGCGACAAAGCCAATATGACATTATATAACGGTGTAGGTTGGGGCAACGACGGCGGCGACATATTGATTTTTGATGGCGTTAATGACTATGCTGATGCAACCGTTTTGAACAACGAGGAGATAACATTGTCATTCAGATTCAAGCGTTTGGCCGTAAAAGTGGGATCAGCTGGTTACTTCCTGAATAACAGAAATGCAACCGACAATGACGGATATTGTATCTATTTTGACGACAATTCCCATGTTCTTAAATGGTTGCTCGTTACTCAGGACTCAAGCAACAATAAGACATCAAAAACAGCGACCTATGATATGGTCAACTCTACAGATGGTTGGCATCAGATAACGGTGACGTATGACGCCTTTTCCGGGAAACAAACGCTGTCGATCGACGGCATTGCCCGGGACTACCAAATGCACCCTGCAGGTAATACCATCGTGCCGCCTAATAGGACGGCTATGCAATTGGGCAGCGGATATGCAGCCAATTATTCCCATGTGCAGATAAAGAGTTTTGTTTTGTATTCTGAAGCACTATCCGATGCTGATGTTTATAACCTGTATTGTTTTGACACCTATTATATTTCAGCAAACAATTATGATTTTCTTACTAAAATAGATAAGTCAAACAGCAATGTGTTTGAAGTAAGTAACCTGCAACGCTTCCAAACCTACCATTTCAAAATATTGTCGGTTAATACCTTTGGCGTCATGCAGGATTTTTCGACGTCCGTTGTCTTCACGCATACCATTGGCGATACGAACACAATGGACGATATTGATCCAAATACGATTAATATCACAGTGACTACAACCGACAACGTTAATCACCGGATACAGGTCTCATGGGTATACAATATAAATACCTATGTTTCAGATTACGTTCGGGATTACCGGCATTTTAATGTTGCTATCTCTTCAAGTAATTCGTGGGATGGAGTTGTGTTGAGCGACATAACCAATACTACCTGGTATTCGTGTCCCGTGTCTGCGGGTACGTGGTATTTCCTCGTTGAAGCGGTTGACGCTAACGGGAAGACATCTAACGCCACGACACTTGCAAGTAAGGCGTTTACGGTTACTGATCAGGATGGCGGAGTCATTGTTGTTGGCGGTGGGCAGCCGGCATGGACTGACATTATCACCGGCAACTTTACGACCGGCACAAAGACAGATACGGAAAGGAAAGTCGGACCTGGCGGCCTTTACTATTTATGGTTAACGCAGAATCAGATCTCCAACCCATCATTCAATACGAATCTAACCGGATGGACGATAGAGAAGGGGTCCTGGGTTAGAAGTACCGCAAGATATTATTCGTCACCGGCGTCGTTAAAGCGGGCGGCTTGTGATAAAGCTGTAAGCTGTTACACAGAGTTGGGGAGTGTGATTAATGGTTATAAAAACTACATTTTCTCAGCCTGGGTGTATTCAAGCTCCAAAAATACCGACCGTATTGGATTATATTTTGACTATGCCTTTCATGATCCCTATAAAGAATACTATCTGTATTCTAATTATCATAGCGGCAATAGCTCGTGGCAACGGCTGGATATAAGGTTCACGTCTGATCAATATGCCCCGGACACTTTTTATTTAAAAGCAATGACGGATAAAGCAAGTGAGTCCGGCGCCTTTTTTGATAATTTTTATTTTGGTGTGGTTAGCGGAGGTTATACAAGCCTTGCATATGACAGGGGCAATGGTGCGCCCAATGTTTCTAAAGTATTCAAGATATCGACACCTACAATTGGCACAGATGAAAATACCGAAGGGAAAATAACCATAAGCGTAGGCACTAGTGCAGATGATTCCTTGTATACCTGGTATTCTGGACTTGAAGTCGGCGCATTGCAAATAACTGCAAAACGATACATACGATATAGAATCCAATTTAGCAACTCCGGACCGGTAGATACCTTATATATAAAGGATGACTTGAAATTGTCATGGTCTGATCCCATTACAGCCTCAGTCAATTTCCCCGCTGCGTTTAGTTGGGACGGCACTTTAAGCAAGGCGTCTGTCGGCGGCAATATTGACTTAACAAGCGGTAATAACGTTACCATTGCAAACACAACGGCAAACAAAAACATAGCATTGAGTACAAGTGGGACTGGCGTTGTAACGGTAAACGGTAAAAATGTAGGCATGAATTTGCAGGTATTTTCTTATGAGTTTAGCCCTGCTAAATCAACTACCTATTACTTTGGAGCATCGGCTGCGCCTGCACGAACAAACGGAGCTAAGGCAAGGTTGTATTTCCCTGTTTCCGGAACAATAACATTGGCTCGTATCTACTCGAGGGCGAACAATGTTGCGGGGACTGGTGAAAATTGGTCGCTGTATATCAGAAGAAACGACACGACCGATACATTGATACAGACGGTTGGCGTAGCAGGTGCAGATCGTACATGGGTCAATACATCATTGGCAATAGCGGTATCGGCAGGGGATTATATGGAAATAAAGTGCGTTACTCCTAATTGGGCTACTGCTCCAACGGACGTTTCATTTTCCGGAGTAATTTACATTACATTTTGACTTTGATTTTAAAAAGTTGATCCACAAGGTGCTTTCGGCAACACAGATCAAGGTTGGGTTCCGGCTACAAACCTGAACCCGCATGGGGGACGCAAAGAAAAGATGAAGAATGCCTTGCGATATACAATGATTTGGCGGAACTTTCCGCCAAATGAAAAAATTAGATTCAACAACATCAAGGACTTATGACTTTTGGCGGCGGAATTATTCCGCCAAAATGAAAGGAGGGCGCAGTGGACGGAAGGGAAAGCGTTACTAAAAAATTGGGATGTTTGCAGGATGCTCGACCAGGGTGTCGATCCGCGAGGAGAGTGTCGCAGTCGGCCTGCAAAGGATTGGAAGGTTTGGTCCAGGTTGCAAACCTGAACCCGCATAGGGAATATCCCACTACCTTGAAATTGCCGGATAGTATCGGGAATTCTAAAAAAGAAAGGGAGGTAATTGATGGAAGAAAAACAGGATTTAATAGCGAAGGATGGGCAGGAACTAAAACGGTTAAAGGAGCACAGGGAATTTGATGAGTTCGTTGGATATTTGAAGGCAACTAATGATTTTAAAACCGTGATCCACAAGTCTGGCAAAAGAACCCTTTCGCAACCCTTGTGCCACACACACCACGCCCTACACCTGCAACAATTTGGCATGTCTTTAGCTTAGGTACATTTTTCAAACGCCGTTTGATACCATCGAACCGCAAATTTTGGTCTCGTTTGTTAGTTTTCCTATAAAAGTTTATCGCTCGATTACAAAATTATCGACTCCTTGTCACTCCCACCCTTTTACAAAAGACATTGACAGGACAAATGCTGCATTTCGGAGAGACAGGAACACAGATGTTTTGACCAAATGTAACAAGGATATCGTTTATGGTAAGCCAATTTTTTTTGGGAAGTTTTTCACGGAGGGCAAATTCAGTCTCGTGAGGATTCCCTGTTTTAACATATCCCCAGCGATTGGTGATCCGGTGAACATGGGTATCCACACAGATACCCGGTTTTTGATATCCCAAAGTCACCACAAGATTCGCTGTTTTGCGGCCTACACCATTAAGTTTTAATAATTCATCAATTTCATCAGGCACCTTACCCGAGTATGTTTTAATCAATACCGCACAAATCTCTTTGATCTTCCTCGCCTTTATTCGATAAAATCCAACCGGATAGATAATTTTTTCCAACTTTTCTGCAGGAATCTTTTCCATCTCTTCTGGATTATCGGCCAGGGCAAAGAGCCGGTCTGAAGCTTCGCGGGTGGTCCTATCCTTTGTTCTGAGGCTTAAAATACAGGAAATAAGTACGTGAAACGGGGTTCGTTCACGGGAAATGGTTGTAACGATGGGCTCGACAAACCGTCTATTTTCTCGCTCAAGAATTCTGAGGACTTTATGAATATCAAACAAATTAACTCTTTTAATAAAAGCGGCAACATGCAAACTGCGTTTACATGTTGCCGCTTCTTTTTAAGTTTCTGTTTTAGAACAACAAGATTTACCCTATGCTTGTGATTCCTATTTTCTCACATCTGCAAAGAGTTGATCATATACGAAACCCGCAACAATTCCACCCAGAATCGGTCCAATCCACCAGACATAGTGATGGGTAAACTGCCCGGACGCAATAGCGGGACCAAAAACACGCGCAGGATTCATTGCACCCCCGCTGATTGTCCCACCAATCATAGCCCCAAAAAGCGTCACCATACCAATAGCGACACCCGCAAACCCTGCAGTAGCCCTCTTATCTACTAATGTCCCATAGACAGTAAAGACCAGGAAAAAAGTAACAATAAACTCCATTAATATGCCACGACCGATTGAAACGCCGGGAGATAACATGCAGGTACCTAGATATACCGTGTTCAACGCCTCGGGAAAGAGCACTTTCAATGCCAGTCCCGCAATTATTGCGCCGGTAATTTGAGAGAGAATATACATAATTGCTGTATTGGGATCCATTCTTTTGCTAATCCAAAATGAGATCGTCACAGCCGGATTTACATGGGAGCCAGAAATATAACTCGTTGCATAAATAACGACAATCATTACCACACCATATGCAATAGAAATACCCAAAAGACCTAACCCCTGCCCCCCTTCCCGCCTCAAATAAAAATCAGCGCATACGGCGCCTGCAGCTATAAATACTAGCGTGAAGGCTCCAACCAACTCTGCCATATATTTTTTGTACGCTTTCATTCATTTTCTCCCATATTTTTTATCTGAATTCTTTCTTCATACGTAACATAAACGTTTATATATTAACAATCATCTGATGCTGTAAATTTTCAGAAATAAAATTTAAGCTATCATTATTCTATACACTAACTAAAGTTCTCTACCAATCTTAAACTACCTCCTTTCAAAATTGTAATTTATACATAACTACGCTAAATGCATAAATTTGTAGCAAATTAACACAATCAACGAACCCTGTCAAGCAAAAAGATTTTTTCCAATTTTGCCAATACATGAAGGCCGATAAAACCTTTGTATGGGGTTGGTTTCCCGATAAGAGCGGTGCAATCGTCTTCGCTTCTATCCTATACACAGCGTCATTCATCCGATACGAATATGCCATTCCCGCGGAAGCGGGAATCCAGAAAAACATGGAATCCCGGGTCAAGCCCGGAATAACAGACAGGTGCAAATTTATGTCGCTATGTATAGTATCAATTATTCAATAAGCGCGGCAGGTCATACGCTGTAAAAAATTTTTCAAGAAAGTAGGAATGGAATAATTTCCGAAGAGGTGGTTGCCGGAGGAAAAGAACATAACACAATAATAATGTATCGGCATAACCAGATAAACCAAAGCAACAGTCACTCAACGCTTGATTCCCCCCTCACAAACCATCATTATTGATTTTTTGAGCATAAAGGTCCCAATAATTCTTATCTTTCTGACGGCCATCCTGCCAGGTAATAATTGCCCCACCAGTTCCATCTCCAACTAACACAGGAAAACACTGGGTATCAGAAGCCGTCGAGATAGCGACTCCATTTTTTTTCCATAAAGGCATACCTTTCCTATCGATTCGTTGTGCATACACATCAAAGTCAGCCGGGAAACCACGATTATCATTCCATGCAAGTATTGCACCACAATTGTTATCGCTGACTATAGACACACGATTTTGAATACCGGATTCTATACATATTGCGGTACCATTGTCTTCCCATTGAACACAACCAGAAATATCTATGCGCTGAGCAAAGATATTGAAATCTCCACTGCGCATATCCCACCAGGCACTTATGGCACCTCCAGCTCCATCAGTAGTAATCACCGGATAATTTTGGTTTCCCGGTGCAGTACATAAGGGAATTCCATTGAGCAACCACTGCACTGCCCCATTCCCATCAATCTGCTGGGCAAAGATGTCGTTATTATTGGTACCATTACGGGTATCTACCCAAGTTATGATTGCCCCTTCGGCTCCATTACTAACAGCAACAGCAAAACTTTCATGCCCTTGAGCAGTACATACCGCTATCCCAAACTTATCCCATAGCATTGTTCCGCTTGCGTCCAATCGTTGCGCATAAATATCTGCGTAATTCCTCCGAAAGTCCTGCCACACCACAATAGCACCACCTGTGCCGTCAGATACAATTTCTGGTGCATTTTGTGCACCTGATACGCCGCAGACAAGTACCCCGTTTTTCGCCCAAAGCGTTTCTCCATTTTTATTAATTCGCTGGCCATAAAGATCCGCATAGTTCGTTCGAAAATCTTCCCAAACAATAATAGCACCTCCCACTCCATCTGATGTAATACAGGGACTGTCCTGATCTTTCACCTCACTACAAACAGGTATCCCATCTTTCATCCATAATGTATTTCCTTTTGCATCAATACGTTGGGCATAAACATCATAATTGCCAATACCACTTCGCATGTCATGCCACACAATTATTGCGCCCCCATCACCATCGCTTACCATTCTTGGACGTTTTTGATTTTCTGGTGCAGCACAAACAGGTACACCGTCTTTTTGCCAAAGGGCATTCCCCTGAGCATCAATACGCTGAACATAGATATCAAAATGGATATCTCTTGCATCTTCCCATGCAATAATAGCACCACCAACACCATCGTCAATTATTTGCGGCGAACTTTGCTGGCCGGAAGCTGTACAGATAGCCGTATTCTCCTGTGAATGAGAAGACCATGCAGCTACGGACATCTGCTGATAAACAAAGACACAAAGAAATACGCCTATTAAAGAAATGAGTATTGATCGGGACATTGTTCTTAAGGTGGTATTCATAAAATTTTTCACTGCATTATGTATGTGCACTCAGAAACTGAATAAACAATTATACACTTAAAACGTCTGCGAAGAACTGAACGACCGGGATTATACAAAATCTTTCTTCTTATCCCCTACCATAATCATTGAGATGATTCCGGAAAACTTTTTATTTTTTTGCTCCTGCGTACAAAAGGGGATCTAATTCCACTGCTTTATTATAAAATTTCATAGATTCATCGTACTTCCCGAGGTTATAAAAACTATTTGCCTTATTGTGCCATGCCCTTGCGCTTTTCGGGTTGATTTCGATTGCTTTATCAAATGCCTTTATTGCATCATCGTACATACCCAGCCGGTTTAGGGTAATCCCCATATTATTCCATGCCCATGCCCTTTGAGGATTTACTTCTACTGCCTTACTAAAGAACTTCAGAGCTTCGTCATATCTCCCCAAGAGGATTAAGACATACCCTTTCCCATGCCACGCCAAATCCTCTTTCGGGTTGATTTCCATGGCTTTATCAAATGCATACATTGCATTGTCGTATCTGAATAATGCAATCAGGTCAACACCTTTATTATACCAAGCAGCTGCAAACCCTGGTTCTGATGCAAGAACCTTGTCGTATAATGCTAAGGCCTCTTCAAACTTGCCTTGCTTATAGAGGGCAATTCCCTTATTTACCAGGGTGGAGTTAGCATTGGGATTAATACTCAACGCCCTCTCATAGGCTTTAACGGCCATATCATAATTCCCCAGACAATAGAGTGCATTACCCAGCCCGTCCCACGCCTCAAAATAACCTGGATAACGTGCTATGGAATTATTATACGCTTTGACAGCGTGTTCATACCTGCCCCGTTTATACTGCGCATTTCCATTTTTAATCCACTTCCGCGCACTGTGTTTTTTCGATGTGGTTTTATAGATTTTTCCTTGCATAGTGACAGCCCATGTGCCCTGACAAGGAAAATAGAGAGCAGCTATCAGAAAGAAAAATATCCCTTTATATAAACATCCCTCCACAAGAGTTCTGAATAAAAAAGTTATAGTAGTTAGCCTATGATACATATCCTTAAGATTATCTGACAAATCATGCCGGTGTTCGACAAACAAAAACCAACACAATGAATTTAGCATCTTATAAAAATCATCCTTCAAAATCAAACAATTAATAAAGCATACCATAATCTTGATTAAAACCAAGGGTACATATAAAAAAGAAAAATTTGCCGTGACTTTTTCAAATCGTTTCCTATAAAATACCACCATACCTTTAAGGAAACGACTTTATGAAATTACTTGTTGTTGCAGCAACCCTCCCTGAAATTAAACCGCTCATGTCATCTCTCGGACAGGGCGAAGCCAAAGACTTTAGCACAAAGACGCTCCATTATCACCAATTGAGCATAGATACACTTATTACCGGGGTCGGACTTATGCATACGGCCTATTTCATGGGAAAAGTTTTAGCGAAAAATACCTATGATCTGGCATTACAATTTGGAATTGCAGGTAGTTTCAGGAAAGATATTGCACCTGGCGTGACCGTGAACGTTATAGAAGAGACCGTAGCGGATTTAGGCGCCGAAGATAAAGATAATTTTTTGGATGTAACAGAATTACACCTCTTGCCGCCGGACCAATTCCCTTATCAAGCTGGCAAATTAGTGAACACAACCGCAGACTCAGTGTATGGGGTATCCGCGCTGAAAAAGGTAAAAGGCATCAGCGTTAATAAAGCCCACGGTTATCAATACAGTATTGACAAAATCATTTTGAAATACAATCCTGACATTGAAAGTATGGAAGGGGCGGCATTTTTTTATGCCTGTTTTATGGAACGTCTCCCCTGTCTTCAAATCAGAGCTGTTTCAAATTATATAGAAGACAGAAACAAAGACCGGTGGAACATCCCCCTGGCTATCGGAAATCTCAATAAAATCGCTTTAAAAATTATTCATCATATTACCGAGCACTTATAAAACCATAACGCCGCAACCGGAAGAATTTGACCAAGAAGAAGTCGAAGGACGCAAAGAAAAACTTACCAAAAAGATGTTTTTACAATAAAATTACAAAGAATTTTTTGATGATTTTTCATGGACAAAAGCCTGCAAAAGTCCGTTTTATAAAGGAATGCCTTAGCGTATGAAACTAACTCTCGGTATTTCCCCCTGTCCCAACGACACCTTTATCTTCGATGCCATGATAAATAATAAAATTGATACAGAAGGAATATCGTTTGAATTGGTCGTCAACGACGTGGAAAAACTAAATACACTCGCCTTTCGTCATGCCTTAGACATCACAAAACTCAGCTATTACTCCTATGTTTACGTAACCAACCAATATGTTTTGTTAGATGCAGGAAGTGCTCTGGGCAAAAATTGTGGACCATTATTCATTACAAAGTCGGGAAAACAAAAATCAGACTTTGAAGGCCGGGTCATCGCCATTCCAGGAAAATACACTACTGCTAATTTTTTATTAAGTATGGCATTTCCGCGGGTAACAAATAAAGTCGAAATGCTTTTTTCAGAAATCGAAAATGCCATTGTACACGACACGGTAGATGCGGGTGTCATCATCCACGAGAATCGGTTTACCTATCAGAGGAAAGGGCTGGTTAAAATTATGGACTTGGGAGAATATTGGGAAACACAAACAAGGCTCCCCATCCCTTTGGGTGGAATCGCCATAAAACGAAATATCCCTGCTGAAATTGCTCAAAAAGTAAATCGTATTGTAAGAAAAAGTGTAGAATATGCCCTTGCCTACCCCGCAGCATCCCGTGAGTTCGTCAGATGCTATGCCCAGGAGATGAACGAAATCGTCCGGAATCAACACATTCAATTATACGTTAACAACTACAGTGTTAATTTGGGCGACATCGGAAAGCAAGCCATCACAACACTTTTTGCATGGGCACGAAGAAATAAATTAATCCATAAAATCAACGAGAACCTTTTCCTTCCCTTGGCCGAATCGTTAGAGCCACCAGCGTAATCGATACCGCTGCATACTTTGGCAGTGTTGATGTGCACACGTGTGTATGATCTATGCACGCCTTCCTCTCGGGCAATTCTATCCCCTTATACTCACACAGCCTCCGCGGCATTGCTCCTATCTTTTACCAAAGTTTTCCAAAGATAATTGCACATCTTTTCTTCGGTACCCATACCTGGGTTTTGGGGTTAAGAGAGATACACAATGCAGACTTTCTGGATCTGTTTGAATGGGGGCAAGGGCATGGCATCCGGCTCGCTATGCGTCAATTGGAGATTAACATTGCATGGAAGGGTATTTTTACACCCTTTAATTGTAGAGATCTATACATAACGACATAAGTTTACACCTGCCTGTCATTCCGGGATTGACCCGGAATCCCGTATTTTTCTGGATTCCCGCTTCCGCGGGAATGACATATTCGTATCTGATTACGGAAAAGCACAAATGCACATATTATGCAAAAGCCCTATCTTAACATTATGGCCTGAAGTTTTGAGTGTTCCAATAAATCCCCATAAAAAGGGGTTTAATTCCTTCGTAAAATCTTCTATTAAACAACTCCTTCTTCATGTGCCTGTTCCTGTTAAAATATCGTTTGGAAAGATGCTAAAATTGAGAGTAAAAATGTTTGACAAGAGGGTCGTGGGGCCACTAATTGGAAGGCTTCTGTCTGGCTTTCGTGTAAGCATCTCAATACAGGCCTGACCCAGAATCACCCGGAGAATATGGTGATCTATCCTCATAAAACCAGCACAGCGCACTCACGGCTTACATCTACTACCACGTATTCACTAGACCCCGATCATTAAACCAAAAGGGTCTTCCGTAGAGAGACACTATCTGGAAACTGGGAATACTAACCAGCTTGTTGCGTGAAAGCACAGCATCACCCCACGACACAACGTGCCTAAGGATTACAAATTATCTGCTAATTCAATAATGTGGTCAGAAAAATACGCATTAAATACACCATAGGGTATTTCAAATAAGTATGTTATTGAAACCATGAAGACAATTTGTTGACAATGATTCAATCGCATGACATATAGTAGCATATTTCAAAAAGCCAGTCGGATATAATGAGAGTGTTCTCAACCGCATGGTTTAGTTTTCTGTAATCTTAAGGAGGAGAAGGAAATGTTAAAGAAGTTTGGTTGTGGTATTATTGCTGTTGGTGTCTTAACGTTTGGCGCAGGTGTTGTGAATAGTTCTTTTACCTGCTCTGTAATGGCAGAAGACAAAGAAAAGGGGAAGGATGAAAAGTCTGGAGAATTGATGCCTGGCGCCATAAAGACTGCTTTCTCAGTCCCTGTTAAGTCTGAAGACAAAGACGAAGAAAAAGACAAAGAAGGAAAGTCAGGAAAGTTGATTTAGCTGTTAAAATCATTACGCAGGGTATTAAAATTAAAACAGAGCGCGAAAACGTTTTTGGGTTATGTAAAACCAAAAATTTATAAACATGAAGGACAACCACGTGGTTGTCCTTCATGTTTATGGAGATTACTATAAGTGAACATTATCGCACAGGGCATGTGAAACAATAGCACGAACATGCTTCATTCCAGTAAGGTCATGCCTTGTCCATTGGTTCACCAGTCATTCCATAAAATCATTCTCGAATGCCCATATTAACTTTATTCGTCACGGCAAACCACTCCGACTCTTTCAACGCTAAATCTTTCCTCATCAATCTCGTTGGCAGTGAAAATTCTGTACAGTTTTTACACGATACCACAGGATAGTGGAATAAAGCACAAAGTCAGATTTTCAGTATAACATCTATTCACTCGACTCATTCTATTGTAACAGGAATAATCCTTGATGTTTCCGGTAAAAAAGCCAGTTGCGGGCGTGATCTGTTGTCTTGCGTAGGGTCTGAACGGAAACACGCTTTTTTTTAAAAACGGCAGGGTAGTTTTTCGCTTACTAAAATCTTTTCTTAAAATTTGCTGCTAGTCTTTTGACAAAAGGAAGGTTCTTTTCCTCATTTTTCCCATTTTTCCACTAATTTTGGCTCGTCTGGGCATACTATCTCCCTGTCATACTGTTTTTCCACGCTTTTTAGGCCGCCTTTCTTAACTTATCGTGTTTCTTTCGTGCCTTCTCCTGAAGCACGTTCCCCAGTTTGTGTAAATTTGCAGCTACCACACCCCGTGCACAATACCTTTTAAATGCATGCAACCCCTTGTCCATACACCTGTCCAAGCCGTGACGTTCCAAACGATTGATGTCCGATTCCACTGCTGAGTGCTTATGTCTGCGATTCTTAAACGTCCTGCCCGACTCCTCTGCCTGTTCCTCCTGGTTTTTCCGACCCTTCCTAGTCATGATTACCTCCGGTATATACAGACTCAGCAACTCCTTGTTCTCTCGTTTGTAAAACTCCTTGTCAAAACTGATACTCCCAATCGCGTCTTATCCAAATTGATTCAACAACCTCTCTGCCAGCGGAATCGACAATGACACCTCCGCCTCTTTCTCAACAACCTGATGCTCTACGATAAATCCCCATTGATCGCTTGCCACCAGAATGCAATGCCCTAATTCCACCCTTTTGTTTGCCTCCAAACCATATTGGCGTTTCCCTACCAAATCGCTTACCATGATCCGATACGTATGGCCTTTCCTGAACGATATTTCATCTATCCTGTAGATCCGGGAGCAGGAACTCCCGTCCTCTGAAGCTGCTTCTCCATGTATTGTTTGTCCAATTCTTTAACCGTATGCCAATCCAATTTCAACTCTTTGGCCACATCCTGTATCGTCATAGACCGGCATCGCCTCTCGTTTCACCTTCCCGCACCTCCGCGCAGAATGTGTCTCGTACCCACCAGACCTTCTTGGTATAATAGCTCCGGTGCGCATCACCACAACAACCGCACACCGTTTTTTTGAGTCCGAACAAGTCGGGTAACACGTGCCTTTGCATCGCCAACTATCCCCTGTATCTCTGCCTTCGGGCGAAACCCGGGGAAATGATATTCGTCCGGGAGCCGCTTCTTTTTTCCTATCGTTGTGTCTTGCCATTTTTTTTCATCTTCTTCAACCCCTTTTTCACCTTACTTTCATCACAACTTCTTCCCTTAAATTGTATCCACTCGTTGCTGTCGGGTTAGAAATATGCAAGTCTTGTTTTGTTCCTCTCGAGATGCCATTCCCGCATGTTTTTAGCGGGAATCCATGAGGTTTTTGGTTCACTGAATACCCGATAAAGGTGTTCGGGTATAACAGAAACCGTATAGGCAAACTTCTAACCAGACAACGTGGAATACATATAATTGTTTCTATTATCAAGTCATCAAAGGTATTTTTAAGGTGTATGTAAAAACATACATTATTTTGAATCGTACAATAACAATTTCATTGTATTTATATCAAAAATGTAACATATTATATCTAGAAGAGCCAACCAGGTATTTCGAGAGTGTTCTCGACGGTTTGGCTTGTGCATTCCTAATTCGAGGAGGAAAAGGAAATGTTAAAGAGGTTTGGTTATAGTTTGGTTGTAGCAGGTGCGTTGATATTGGGTGTTGGTGTTGTAAATAGCGTATTGGTTGGCTCCGCTATGGCAGAGGAAAAGAAATGTGACAAATGTGGGCATACCGCAAAAGAAGGTAAAGATTGCAAGTGCGAATGCCATAAAGCGAAGCACTAAGATTTTAGGTAAAACATTTGGTATCGTTTAAAAAGTAATAGACAAAAGGGCATCTCACGTGAGATGCCCTTTTGTTTTGTGGAAACTGGCCGGAATTAGATGCTTTGTATAAGGTTAGCCTCCACAGATGAGTCACGTTTTCAAGTATAGCAGAACCAAACGCTTTTGTCCGTTACTTTCTCCCACTTTCACACATCATCTTTACCCTAACCAATCTTATCTCTTCGTAGGAATAGCCGTCTCCGAGTTTTTCTTTTACGGGCGTTAATCTATCCATGCCAAATTTATTCAACACTTCTCGGATGTGGTTCTGCTTTTCTGAATTAACCATTCCATCGATGGATATACTTTCGCCGTTCAGAATAAGTTTTTCCAGATGAGAAACAATGGTAGACAATGCAAGTCCCCTCTTTTGTGCAATTTCATGAATTGAAAGGCGCTGCTGATAGAGTCCCAAAGTCGTTTGAACGGTAGAATATTTCGTCTGCTTTACAGGAGATTCAGAATGTTCCTGAGCGATCTGCTTTGGCATGATATGGTGTTGTTCACAATAATCGGCGATCTCTTTTATAAATACCTTCCCGTGCTTCATTAATTTTTGATCTCCGACACCACTTATTTTTCGTAAATCGAGCAAACTCTGCGGATAATAAGTCGTCATTTCCTTTAAGCTGGTATCGTGGAAAATGATATAAGGCGGCACTCCCTCCTGATCGGCCAGTGTTTTTCGCAAAGTCCTCAGACGCTCAAACAGAGTATGATCATAGGCTTCATACTCTTCGGTCTTTTGAACAGGAAGTTTTTCCTCGGGCTTTATCAAAGAAACCTTTTCGTTACCCAATAAAACAGGTCGGCTTTTTTCGTGCAGTTTCAGAATGGGATATTCATCCCCGTCCAATCTTAAGTATCCAAACTGGATTAATTCACGGATGAACGACTGCCACTGCAACCTTGAGTATTCCTTCCCAACACCATAGGTCTTCAGGGTGTCGTGTTGGTTCTGCAATACTTTTTGATTTCTGGTGCCTAACAAGACCTCGACAATATAATTTATCCCAAACCGTTCACCTGTCCTGTAAACACAGGATAATATCTTTTGTGCAGCAATCGTTCCATCAAACCGTTCCTTCGGTTCTAAACAGACATCACAACCCCCGCAATTCGGCCCTTCGAAGGTCTCGCCAAAATAGGCCAGCAACAACTTCCTTCTGCAAACATTACTTTCACAATACGTTATCAGTTCCCTCAATTGTCTATATGCAATCTGTTTTTCATTTTCATCCTTTTTTTGTTGAATGAAGTGTTCTATCTTGAATTTATCGGCATAACTAAAGAAGAGAATGCATTCACTTGGTAATCCATCCCTGCCGGCACGCCCGGTCTCCTGATAATATCCTTCAATACTCTTCGGTAAATCGTAATGGATCACATACCGTACGTTCGGCTTGTCAATGCCCATACCAAATGCAATCGTTGCCACAATAATCTCTACGTCGTCACGGATGAACCGTTCCTGATGCTCTGTCCTGACTTCAGCCGTAAGCCCCGCATGATAGGGCAAAGCGCGATATCCTTTTTTCTGCAAACCCGACGCGAGGTTTTCCACAGCCTTGCGGCTCTGGCAATAAATAATTCCCGAATCCTTCCTTTGGCCCTCCAGATATTGCAGAATTTGACGAAGTGGCTCCTGTTTGGGTTTTATCTGGTAATACAGATTCTTCCGGTTAAAGCTCGCTCTGAAAACCTTACACCGGGACAGTTTCAGTTGTCTGATAATATCATCCTGAACCACTTGCGTGGCGGTGGCAGTTAAGGCTATAACAGGAATGTGAGGAAATATCTCCTTCAATATTTTTAACTGGCGGTATTCGGGGCGGAAATCGTGCCCCCATTCAGAAATACAATGCGATTCATCAATGGCAAACAGGGAGACCTTTAACCCCTGCACGAATTCGAGAAACTCAGACATCAGAAGCCTCTCAGGTGCGACATAAAGGATCTTGATCTCATGATTTGACAATTGCTGCCTTCTGGTATCAATTTCGTGATAACTCAAAGAGCTATTAATGAATGTCGCCGGAATCCCATTGGCCAACAACCCATCCACCTGGTCTTTCATCAAGGCAATTAAGGGAGAGACGACAATTGTTACACCGCTGAAAAGAAGCGCCGGCAATTGGTAGCACAGGGACTTGCCACTTCCCGTTGGCATGAGGACAAAGACATCCCGGTGTTCCAGCACCTCCTTAATAATATCTTCCTGAAGCGGGTAGAAGCTTGTGTAGCCAAAATATTTTTGCAGTAAATCATACATAAGCATGGTAAGGATGATACTGGTTTTTATTTCCGGAAGCAATTGGAAACAAGAGAAACTATTTTGAATTTCGAATATTCTGTGATAGACTTTTACAATTATGATACGAACAGATGAAAGAAAGCAAGACCTTCCTGAGGACATGATACTCATTGCCGAAGGGCTCTTTTTCATGGGCAGCACGAAACAGGATATTACTAACTTGCTGGAACTCGACCATAATATTGAAGCGGAACGGCTTGAAAATGAGATTCCCCAGCACAAGGTTTATTTGAATGCATACCTTATCGACAAATATCCTGTTACCAATGCTCAATATAAAAAGTTCATCGAATCCGGTGGTTATATGCAAAAGACCTTTTGGTCGGACGATGGATGGCAATATATTGTTCAAGCGAAACCGCTGGAAAACAACGAACTGGACGGCGCTTTCCACGACCAGGCGGATTGTCCGGTTGTAAACATCTCCTGGTATGAGGCAGAGGCATTTGCATCATGGGCAGGAAAAAGGCTTCCCACGGAGGCGGAATGGGAAAAGGCTGCCCGTGGAACGGATGGCAGAATATACCCGTGGGGAAATGAATTTGATAAAACGCGCCTAAACTGTGCTGAGGCCAAGATTGAAAAGCCTACCGCTGTCACAAAATACCCGCAAGGCCAGAGTATTTACGGGTGTTTCGATATGGCAGGAAATGTATGGGAATGGACGGCAGACTGGTACGACAGTCAATACTACCGTTACACCTCTGACAAAAACCCTCAGGGACCAACAATGGCGGAAAAAAACCCTTATTTTGGAAGACCAGAAGAAGTAGGCATCTCCATTTATGACCTGAAACCCTCTCCGACAAGCAAAGCCCTCAGCGGATGCAAAGTGTTACGCGGTGGGTCATGGAATGGGTCAGGTATTGTTCATATTCGATGCTCAAACCGGGACTATGACGAACCCACTTACAAAAATGATACTATCGGTTTCCGTTGTGCTAAATCTCCGGAGTAGAACTTTTGCAAAAGTTACCTACATAAATAAATCAAAAAAAGATAGCTTGTCAATCCATGACAAACGCAGAATAACATTTGCAATAATTTAACTTTAAAAAAAACAGGGGCGAAGCATTTGCCTGATTCATTATGGACGTGTTCAAAAAGGAGTCACTATGAATATTCTTGTTTCCGGGTCATTGGCTTATGACAGGATTATGGACTTTCCGGGAAAGTTTTCTGATCACATACTTCCGGATAAAATCCATATACTGAACGTATGTTTTACGATAAATGGATTAGCCGAGAATTTTGGAGGCACTGCCGGCAATATTGCTTACGCACTTTCCCTCATGGGTGAAACCCCAACCATACTCGCCACGGCAGGACGTGATTTTGAACCTTACCGTAACTGGTTAACACAGCGCAATATTTCTACACAGCATATAAAGATCATTCCCGAAGAACTAACGGCTGGTGCCTATATAACCACAGACAAGTCCGACAATCAAATAACGGCGTTCAATCCGGGAGCAATGAAATACAGTTCCAGCTTTCATTTCGATGCTATTGATGCCCAAAAAGCCCTTGCTATTGTTGCACCGGGAAATTTAGGTGATATGGTCAATTTCTCTAATACCTATAAGAGGAAAGGTATCGACTATATCTTTGATCCGGGGCAATCCCTGCCTGCATGGACGAAAGAACTGTTAACAGATTTGATCAGTGGGTCAAAAATATTTATCTGTAATGACTACGAGCTACAATTAACCCAGGAAAAAACCGCAATGGCTGTTGAAGATATCCTGGAAAAGACGAAAACACTCATTGTAACAAAAGGGGAATATGGCTCCGTCGTCATGCAGAGAGAAAACAACAAAATACGGAGTACAGATATCCCCATCGCTAAAGCCCACCAGGTAAATGACCCTACCGGGGCTGGTGATGCTTACCGGGCGGGATTAATTAAAGGTCTCGCATCATCAAATCATGATATCATTCATGCGGCAAAGATAGGGGCTGTTTGTGCCGCTTATTGTGTAGAAGTATATGGCCCACAGAATTATCATTTCACCTATGAATCATTTAATGAGCGATTCGGCGCTACTTTTGGAGAAAAGGCTTTTTAAAATTAGTCATTAAGCTTTTGTAACTATTCAGCGTACTTTTGCTCACAAACACTATGAGTGAACAAAATATTGATTCTGTAATTCCGAAGGGATGTCATGATTATAGCATATCGTTATGCAATGACGGTTAACCCTGTAGGGGTGGCATGGTATC